>CAZYGK010000011.1:0-51825 GCA_964647355.1 uncultured Flavobacteriaceae bacterium
ATCGACGGGGTCAAGGGCCCGATCTCGGGCGCCGAACGCGCCGACATCGTCATCACCGCCGCGCGCACCGCGAGTTACGAAGGCGAATCGCGCCAAAAGGGCATCACGCTGTTCCTGGTGCCGCAGGGCACGAAAGGAATGAGTTTCGAGCAGCGCAAATTCGCGGCCATGCGTGCGCTCATGGTCAACAACGTGCGCTACGAGAACGTCGTGGTGCCGGATTCGGCCGTGCTAGGCGAGGTCGATCATGGCTGGATCAACCTTGCGCGCTTGATGGACCCTGAGCGTTTGGCGAACGCCGCGCAGACGATCGGCCTTGCGCAGGCCGCGATCGACGAAGCCGTGCGCTACACCTTGGGCCGCAAGCAATACGGCAAGCCGATCGCGCGCTATCAGGCGATTTCGCATCCACTGGCCGAGGCGCAAGCCGAAGTCGCGGCGGCGCGGCTGCTCGTCTATGCCGCCGCGCGCAAGCGCGACGTCGAGGGCCCGTGCCCGATGGAAGCGTCGATGGCCAAGATGCTCGCCAACAATGTCGGCGCGCGCGCGACCGGCGCGGCACTCCAGACGGGCGGCGCACGCGGCTGGGAGCGCGAATCGCCGTTCTTGCGGCGCTTCCTCGAGGTGCGCGGCTGCGAACTCGGCGGCGGCACCAGCCAGATCCAACGCAACATCATCGCGCACCATATGGGGATGAGATGAAGGCCCTGGTTTACGAGTCGCCCGGCCGCGTCGAGCTGCGCGACGTTACCGATCCGGTCGCGGGCGCGGGCGACGTTTTGATCAAGATCGCGGCCGCCGGTGTTTGCGGCACCGACCGGCACATCGTCGCCGGGCATCTGGGCGTCGCGCCGGGCACGGTGCTCGGTCACGAAGTCTGCGGGCGCATCGCCGAAGTGGGTCAGGGCGTCGCCGGTTTCGTGCGCGGCGACCGCGTGATCGCCTTCGGGCAAGTGGTCTGCGGCCAATGCGACGCCTGCCGTTCGGGCCGCGACAATCGCTGCGTACGTCCCGAGATTTTGGGCATGGGCCGGCAGGGCGCGTTCGCGGAATATATCGCGCTGCCGGCGCGCGCGTTGATCGCGCTGCCGGAGCAGGTAACCGATGCGGTCGGCGCCATCGCGCCCGATGCCATCGCCACGCCCTATCATGCGGTCGTCACCGTCGCAAACATACGCCCGGGCGAAACCGTCGTCGTGATCGGCGCGGGCGGCGTCGGCGCGCACGCGATCCTGATCGCGCGCATGGCCGGCGCCGCGCGCGTCGTCGCGGCCGACACCGATGCGGCCGCGCGCGAAACCGCGCTCGCGCTGGGTGCGGACGCCGTGTTCGATCCGCGCGAAGACGCTGCGCCCGCCAAGGCGCTGCGCAAGCTCGCGCGTAACGCCAGCCTGGTCGTCGAGTGCGTCGGCCGCGAGGAAACGGCGGAGCTCGCCTTCGCCGCGGCGGCGCCCGGCGGGCGCGTCGTGATCGTGGGCGTGGGCAGCGCGCGCCCAAAACTGCCGGCGCTGCTGCAATTCGTCGGCAACGAAATCGCGGTCATGGGCTCGTTCGGGTCGACGAAGAGCGAAATCGAAACCGTGTTGCAGCTGATCGTCGCCGGGCGGCTCGACGTGTCGCGCTCGGTCAGCCGCTCGCTGCCGTTGACGGCGGCGGCGAAAGTTTTTGCCGAGCCGCCGACGCCCGCGCGCACGGTCGTTCTGCCGGGCGCGCATTGAAACCGGAGACAGGATGGCGATGGGCGACGAGGTTCTGTTCGAAGTCGAAGAGGGCGTGGCGACGGTCACGTTGAACCGGCCCAAGCGGCTGAACACGTTGGCGATCCCGACCGTCGACGCTTTGGTCGAGATGCTCGCGCGCGCGGCGACAAGCGAGGCGCGCGTCGTCGTACTGACGGGGGCGGGCGAGACGTTCTGCGCCGGCGCCGATCAGGCCGAGATGACCGAGCGTTCGGCCGAGGCATGGGAACCGATCGTGCGTCGCTATCTCGATCCGGTGCGCGCGATCGTGGCTATGGACAAGCCGGTGATCGCGGCATT
Organism: uncultured Flavobacteriaceae bacterium; assembly: GCA_964647355.1. GTDB lineage: Bacteria > Pseudomonadota > Alphaproteobacteria > Micropepsales > Micropepsaceae > SZUA-430. The sequence continues at coordinate 2,040 of CAZYGK010000011.1, forward strand.
GAACGGCAGCACGGTGGGCGGCGGTTTGGGGCTTGCCATGGCAAGCGACTTTCGCATCGCCAAGGCCGGCATCCGTCTCGGCGCGCCGTTCACGCCGATCGGGCTCGCCGGTTGCGACATGTCGGCGGGCTGGTTCCTGCCGCGCTTGGTCGGATTGGGAACGGCGACCGATCTCATGTTCACCGGCCGCCTGATCGACGCGCAGGAGGCGAAGGCGATCGGCCTCGTCCATCGCGTCGCGCCGGCCGAAGACTTCGCGAATGCCGTCGGCGAACTTGCCGCGCGGCTGGCCGCCGGACCGCCGATCGCCCATCGCTGGACGAAGCGGGCGATCCGTCGTTCGCTTTCGACCGACATGGACGGCGAATTCGAATTCGAGATCTTCGCGCAGGTGCAGTGCCTGCAAACCCAGGATCATCAGGAAGGCGTGCGCGCGTTCAAGGAACGCCGCAAGCCTGCGTTCCGCAATGCTTGAGTTCACGCCCGAACAGAACGAATTCCGCGTCCAGGTCGCGCGTTTCGTGAAGGCGGAGATCGCGCCCAAGGCGCAAGCCTGGAGCCGCGAAGACCGCTTCCCGCGCGAAGTCCCGCCGAAGCTCGGCGAACTCGGCTGGCTCTCGGTCGGTTTCGCTCCGGCCTTCGGCGGCGCGGGCGGAGCGGTCGAACGCTCCATCCTGATCGAAGAACTAGCGAAAGGCTCCCCGGGTGTGGCGCTCGGCGTTTATGTACATACGGCGCTCGCGGCGGCGTCGCTCGCGCAGGTGGGATCGCGCGCGCTTGCCGACCGTTTTCTACCCGAGATGCTGGCCGGCCGGTGCCTGGGTGCGTGGGCCTACGCCGAACCGGATTCCGGCGCCGACGTGACACAAGCGCGCCTCGCCGCGCGCCGCCAAGGCGGCGACTTCGTGCTGAACGGCGAAAAGATCTACATCACGAACGGTACCTGCGCCGATCTCATCATGGTGGTGGCGCGCACGGGCGGCGAACCGGGAAAGCTCGCCGGCTTGTCGGTGTTCGCGGTCGACGGAAACACGCCGGGGCTGACGCGGCGGCCGATGGCCAAGCTCGGCATGCAGCCGTCGGAACTCGGCGCGCTGCATTTCGACGAATGCGCGGTTCCGGCCGAACGGCTGGTGGGCCAAGTCGATCACGGCTTTCGCGCCTGCCTGGCCGTGCTGTCGAAGGGCCGCGTGTTCGGCGGGGCGCTGGCGCTTGGCATCGCCGCGGCGGCGTTGGAAGCGGCGCTTGCCCATGTCGGCACGCGCCGGCAGTTCGGGGCGCCGATCGCGGCCAAGCAGGCGGTGCGCTTCACCATCGCCGACATGATAGCGCGCCTGGGCGCGGCGCGCGCCTTGGTCTATGCGGCGGCGCGCGGCATGGACGCCGGGCGCCCGTTCGACGCGGATGCATCGCTGGCTAAGCTGGTCGCGTCCGAGGCCGCGACCTGGATCGCCGAGCGGGCGTTGCATGTGCAGGGCGCGCAAGGTTTCATGCTCGATAGCCCGGCGCAGCGCTACTATCGGGACTGCAAAGTCATCGAGTGGGGCGAGGGCGTCAACGAATTGCAGCGCGAGATGATCTTCGAAGCGGCGATCACGGGCTATCGGCCTTGATCACATAACGCAGACACTGGAGGAAAAATGGCCGACAACGAAAAAATCATCCAAGATTTCATCGCCGCCTGGTCGCGGCTCGACGTGAATGAGATCGTTTCCTATTTCGCAGAAGACGGTGTCTATCACAACATGCCGACCCAGCCGGTGAAAGGCCACGCCGCGTTGCGCCAATTTATCGCCGCGTTTTTGAAGACCTGGACCAAGACCGACTGGGATATCCTCCACATCCAGTCGCGGGGCAATGTGGTGATCGCCGAACGGCTCGACCGCACGGTCGCGATGGGCAAGAACGTCGATCTGCCGTGTTGCGGCGTCTTCGAGATGGAGAACGGCAAGATCAAGGTCTGGCGCGACTATTTCGACATGGGAACGTACATGAAGGCGCTGCAAGGTTAGAGCGGCAGCGCGCGACGGTTATCCTCCTGAGGACTAACGTGAGGAGCCGTTGACGAGGCAGAACGATAACAGCGAGAGGAAAGTCGCATGAGCACGTCAGAGCCCGCCTCGCCGGCTTGTTCCGCTCACGTCTCGTCCGATTCCTACATGGGTTATGCGGACGTTGGCGAGTTGACGAATGCGCTCAACACGCTTCTGGAAGCGGAGCGCGCGGGGGCGCGCGTCGCCGTTGAGAGCCTTCCCACCGCGCGCTCGGATGATGACGCCAATCTCATCCGCATCATTCATCACGACGAAGGTCATTGGTGCGAGATGCTTGCAGCCGAACTGCGGCGTCTGGGCGTAACGCCAACCACGCAGACCGGTGCCTTCTATGGCAAGGCTATGGCGATCGCGGATCTTGCCGAGCGCCTTTCCTTTCTGAATCGCGGCCAAGCCTGGGTGGTTCGAAAGCTCGAAGAACTGCTGCCCCGGGTCCGGGACGGCGCGCTCCACGCGAACTTGGTCGCGATGCGCGACGGCCACCTACGCAACATTGCCGCGACGGATGCGCGGCTCGCCACGGGGAAGTAATCGCGCGCCGGCCGACACCGGCCTTTCCGCAGGGGTAGTGCTGTGGGAATATCCTCAACTTGTTGACGTCGATCAAAGCGAAGTCGAGCGCGGTTTAAGAGTTTTCGGCGATGTCGCTCGTGCAGCTATCAAGAATTGATGACGTAGCTGTGGCCACGTTTGCACGGCCGCCGGCGAATGCGTTCAACCTTGATCTGGTGGAGGAGTTTTCGGCACGGTTGGAGGCGTTAACGCGCGCCCCGCCGCGAAACGGCTTGATCGTGACGGGCAGCGGTGCAGCTTTTTCAGGCGGTGTCGATTTCAAGGAGGCGCCGCGGTATTTGCCAGAGCAACGGCGACGGATGGTGCAAGCCATCAATCGCACGATCACGCTTCTGTACGGATTTGCGGGTGCAACTGTTGCCGCCGTCAACGGTCACGCGATCGGCGGGGCATTCGTCGTGGTGCTCGGCTGCGACGCGCGACTGGGCGTGCCGTCGGCGAACACCAAACTCGCACTCAGCGAGGTGACCGCCGGGATCCCCTATCCCGCGTGCCCTATGGAAGTCGTGAAGGCCGAACTGGAGCCCCAAGCGCGGCGTGTCCTCGTGCTGACCGGGAGGGCGATCTCGCCTGATGAGGCGCGTTCGCTCGGCATCCTAGATGAACTTGTTTCCCCGGACCGGTTGATTGCTCGCGCTGTTGAAGTGGCGAAGCACCGATCCGCGCTTCCCTCCTATCTGCGCGTCAAGGAGCAATTGAAGCGGGATAGGCTGCGTCGCATGGGGGAGATCGTTGAAGCGGGCGACGATCCGATGCTGGCGCACTGAATATGATTGCGCGCCGGGCGATGATGCCCGTCAAAACGCAACGAGCGCACGTCTTAGAATCGAGATCGCTTCGGCTCGGATGGGCTTGAGATTCGTTAACGGATTGACCAGGATTTGAATGCTGGCGCCGAGCAACAAACTGCCGATCGTAAGCGCGCAGGCGTCGGCATCGACATCGTGGCGGACTTCACCCCGCGCTTGGCCTTGACTGAGCAGCGCGCGAAGGCCGACGCGCACGCGTTCGTGCGAGGCGGCAAAGAGTTCGCGCAGTGCCGTCGCGTCTGCGACGGTCGCGGCGAGGAGCATGAAGTAGGCCGCACCATCCTGTTCTTCGGTCTGCGCGCACAAGTGGGCATCGATATAGCGTGCGATAGCGTCGAACGCGGGCATCCGATCGATGCCCTCGGCCTGCATGAGTGTTTCGCGCTTATGGTGTAGATAGGCGATCACAGCCTCGATCAGGCCACGTTTGGACCCAAAGCGTTGCGTAACCAGGCCCCGGCTCAGGCCCGCCATTTTGCCGATTTCCTCGAACGTCGCGGCACTCACGCCGCGTTCTGCGACGATCTTGAGTGTGGCTTCGACCAGCAGCCGCTCCGACGCGTCCCGGCGCTCTGCTTGCGATCGGCGCGGGCGCGCGAGGGTGGCTGGCGTCGCCGGTTGATCTTGCGTGCCCGTCATTTCTTCTCAAACGCACGGGTTGTCGCGGAGACCGGCTGGGCGTCGGGGACTGAGGTGTCGGACGCGCTGTGCAGCCCAAGCAAGCGGATCGTCCTGAACCACGCCAAGAGCACGACGAACACGACGATCGACCACGCCATGTGAAGAAGCTGCATGAACGTCGTGTGCGTGGCGATGAACTCGCAGGCCTCTCTTGTCGAGGCTGTCTCCAGAATCTTCGCCCAGTCGTCGCGCTGGATTTTCACTTCGTATTCCCATGGCGCGGGCGAATCGACGACACCGCTCAACAGCATGATCTCATCCTTGCGCCTGATACGCGCCTTGCCCAGGTTCATGACAAGTTGGCGGTCGCCGAGTCCTTCTGACCAGAAACGCATTCTAGGCTCCCTTCCTAGGCTGCCGCCTTCCAAACAGCAGGGACACGAGAATGCCGGGCGCGCGCAGAAGGAGCCGTCCGACGAACGGAAGCAGCAATCCGCCGCGCTCGGCCAAGAACTTCGCCGTCTCCGGCCGGGCAAGTATGTCAAGGAAGTCGGCAAGGTCGTTTGGTTCAAGCCGGATTGCATAGCGCCAGCAAACGGGCTCGATCTCGCCTTCCATCGTCAGCAAGTCCGGCTTGACGTGCAACGTCGCATCCGGAAGTACGAGCGGGAGCCTTAGCTTGCCGAGGCCGCGTGACCAGACAATCATAAGAGGAACCCTTTCTCGCGGGCGGCAGTCACGGATGCGGGCTCGTTCCACCAAATTTTCAGCCCAAGATCCTCAGCGACCACCTTGGCTGCGTTGTAGCCGCCGCCGAACGTGATCATGCCGCCGGGAAATGTGCTCGCGCCGCAGACATAGAGATTCTCGATCGGTGTCTTATAGGACGAGCACTGCACATTCGGGCGCGAATAGCCCATCTGCGTCATGATGTAAGCGCCGTGCTTGAATGAGCCGCGCTTCATCTGCGGAATCTTCATTTCGATGTGGACCGGCGTGTAATCATAACGCCGCACTATGCTTCCGGGATCGAAGTCGGTCATGTGGCTCGCCATCGCTGCGATCAGCCTGTCGCCGTATTGTGTTGCGAGTGTACTCCAGTCCCCGGACGCAGGTGCGTAGGGCACGCACGCCTCGATGCGGCAGACCGCACCTTCCGGATCCGTCTCCCACGGCGCGAGGCCCGGATCCACGTCCGTGGTGAAGGTGACGTGGCCGACGTCATGCAGCAGGCGCTTGTCCATCACTTCGCTGATATGACGAACGACATCGTCGGGCGTCTCCACGCCGAAGACACGGATGAAGGCCTTTGCCACGCCTGGGTCGCTGGTCTCCGCCTTGAAGTGCGGCCTCTTGCGCAGGGCCAGATGACAAAGGAACAGTGAGCTTTGCTCCCATTCCCAATTGCGCGCCGTGTTCAGGCAGAGCTTTGAGCGTTTCGCGACTTCGTGTTCCGGGATGAACGTTCCGAAGGTTGTGACCGGATCGGTCGACGTGACGATCGCGCGTGCATTGATGCGCGTGATCGGCCCGTCCGTGCCCGTCGGCGCGATCTCGACCGCTTTGGCGGCGCCGTTCTCCACGATGAAGCGCTTGACCTCGTGGTTCTCGCACACTTCCATGCCAGCGACGATGCCAGCCTTCTGCAGCGTGGAGGACAGGCGATGCGATCCGCCCTTGACCAGGGTCGCGTTCAGCATGCGGTTGAAATAGAGCGGGACCAAATAACTGGAATTCGACTCCTTCGGATCGATGCCCCACATGCAAATAAGATAGAGCAGCAGTGCGCTCAACGCTGGCGTCTCGAAGCCCCAGCTTTCGCAAATTTCCGCCGGCGTCATCTCCGACACCTTCAGAATCCTCTGTCCAAGCTCGCTCTCCATATATGTGGCGGCGAGTTGCGCGGAACCTACGGGGCGGCCGTAGGTCGACGGGATAAGATACTCGTCGGCGATTTCCTTGTAGGCGAGGTAAATCTCGCGATATCGCTCGGCGTCCTTCTTCGAGAAGCGGGCGATTGACGCGACCGATCGCTCCAGGTCAGCGTAGAGCGTCAGCGCGTCTCCGTTCTTCTTCAGGAGGGATGCCTCGGCCTCGGGGCGGATATAAACGCAGCCATCCTCCTCAAGGCCCAGGTCGCGATAAGGCGGCGCCACATCAAGCATCAGCATATAGTTGGCGTGGAGGTTGAAGCGGTAACCTGAGAACTCCTCCGTCACGAGAGCGCCGCCGGTCTCGTGACGGCGCTCCACGACAAGGACTTTTGCGCCGGCGCGCGCGAGATAAGCGCCTGTCGTGAGGCCGTTATGACCCGCGCCAACCACGACGATGTCGTATTGTTTTTGTTCGGTCATCTCGAAGCCCTCTCGCCGTTGCTTAGTCGACGGTGAAACGCTGCGTCACACCTTCGCGGCGCAGGAGTTCGGCCGCGCCCTGGAAAGCGACGCCTCTCCACCACTCCGGCTTGTTCTTCTCGACGTCTGCCATCACCACATTTGCCGCCAGCGTGCCGGCACCGAGGTTCGTGTAGTTGGCGGTGCCGCCGGACTGGCAGATATAGAACTTGTCGATCGGCGTGCGTGGCGCGTTGCAGCCAGCGAACGGTTTCCAACTCCACATTTGAGCTTCGGTCAGCGAGCCGCTCGGATGCATGTTCCCGCCGCAATGCGGATTGCGACGAACATAATCATGCGGCGTATTCACATATCGTGCGATCTTCGCCGTTTTGAGGTTCGGCATGTATTGGGCCAGAACGTCTTCCACTTTGTCGGCATAGGATTCGCGCAACTCGTCCCACTGGCCAGGCCCGCCTTGCGATCTAAGTTCGTAAGGCACATTGGCCCAAGTCAGAACTGTGTACTGCCCCGGCGGCGCTTGCGTGCGGTCGGCGATGCAGTAGTTAAAGGCGGCGCCCCAGACGATCGGTGGATCGAGCGGGACGTCGCGCACCATGCACGAACTGACAAGGCGTTCGGCATCCTCCATCGTCTCGGCGCCGAAATTGTAGACGAACGTGTTGTTGACCTCAGGGAACTTCTTAGCGCATGCGAACTGCGGCCGCTCGCTCATCACATAGTAGTTCGTGAACAGACTCGATCCGCGGTAGTCGAAGCGCTTCAGAGCCACGCGCGCCGACACCGGCAGATGTTCCTCGCCGATCAGTTTGAAAAACGTAGGCTTTGCGCTGACGTCGCTCATCACAGCCTTAGAGGCTTTGAACTCAGCGTTGGGATAGGTCGCCCGGCTGTCGAGAACAACGCCGGTCGCCTTGCCGGACTCGACAGTCACCTTGTCGACGGGGCAGTTGTAAAAAATCTTGCCGCCGTGATGAACAAAGCAACGAACAAGCGCATGCGTCAGATCATGGCTGCCGCCCCGCGCGGTGTAGCCACCGTCGGCCGTGAAGATGGTCAGGAAGTTCAGCACGACAAGCGGACCGGAAAGGCGGCTGCTAATGACGTCGAGGCCGGATGTTCCGGCATAACTTAAGACTGCCAGCTTGATCTGGTCGCTCTCGAACAGCGCATCGACGAGCTGAAAGCCCGTCATCCAAAGCCAGTCCTTCGGCAGTACAGGAACGTCACCCAACGCAGCCAAGAAGTCGAGGAAGCCCTCGTCGGTGTGCGGCGTCACGTAGCCCTGGTGAGCCATTAGCGGTACTGTTGGACCAAAGAAGTTGGCGATTTTGCGAAACGTCTCGGCGTCTTTCGGCGACACCCGCAGCCATGCCTCGTACGTCTCGCGCGCGCTACGCCGCGAGAATAGAACCGCATTGCCATCGAGGAACGGATAGAAGTAACCGTACTTGGAGTCAGGTGGAGCCAGAAGTTCGAGTCCAAAGCGTTCGAGCTCAAGATCGACGAACGCTGGACCGTAGTGCGGCATCAGAAGCGATGCGTGAACATTGAGCTTCACGCCCGGATGCAGGACCTCTTCGGTCGAGCAGAAGGTTCCCGACTCGTCTCGGCGCTCAAAGATCGCAGTGCTAAGGCCCGCTTTCTGGAGATACGCGCCGGCTGCAAGTCCATTCACGCCGCCGCCAACGATGATGACGTCGTATTGCGATTTGAGACCAGCCATACAGTCGCCTCTTCCGATGCAGGGGCTATTGTTGGCTGGCTAACAAATAAGTAGCGCCTGTGCGTTGATCTGAATCAAAGCGGTGCAGTCATCGTTGCGCGCGGCCGGAACCATCGACGAGCTCATTCACGCAAGCGGTCATGATTTGCGACTTCGACACAGTCATGCCACTTAGCTCAAGAGCACTTTGCGAAGGTGCTCATTGAGGAACAGACCCCAAGGCGAAATCGTCCGGCATGCGAATGCCGTCGATCTGAATAAGCACGCGATTGCCCTCGAGCCCCCGGACGTTGAAGCCGCTGTTCCCGTCCCGCCCGAGCGACGAACTCGCGGCCGAGAAGCGCGAGGGGTTTGCGCGCACGGAAACACCCGGCTCGAAGCGCACGATGTCCTTCACGTCGGCCTTGCGTTTCTGCCGCGTGGCGGCGACGGTGACCTTTTCCACGGGCTGTTGGCGCGTCTCGCCCTTTGGCTCGGCCGCTGCTTGAGGCTGCTCGTCGTCCGCTTGAGCCTGCACCTCGCAAACAAGCGCTATTGCGACAGCTAAGACCGGGAACTTCCTTACCACAGCGCCCTCTCACCAAAGTTCAGTATCGATTGCCGATCCTGAGAGCGATTTCAACGTCTCTGCGCATGATTTCGTCAGCTCATTGCATCCCAGGCGCGAGAGCGGCACGCCAAGCGCATTTCGGCGGCGAGTAGCTCGATAGGCAGAACGGCGTGCGATAAGGACGCGAAGCGTTTCTTGCGCGATGCTCGCCGATGTGTCCGAGTCAAAGTGACCTCGCGATCAAGTTTCGATGCGTTTCATTCGTTCCGGAATAAATGCTGGCGGCCCGCGTGGCGAGTAATTTCCGTGTCGCGAATGCGCCTTCCGACAGGTGTACCGGATCCGGGCCGATCAGCACCGGTGCGGCGAGTGGACCGGCAGCGTCGAAGGCGACCTCGGTGATCTTTTGGTGAAGTTCCGACGCAAGTGTCTTCATCATAGACGCTTGCGCGTCGGTGACGGCGTCTTGCGCGGTTGCGTTCAGAGTCGACAGTTCAACGGCTTCAAACGCCTCAAGCTGACACTTTAGCTCGCTTAGCTTGAGCGCCAGGTCGCTGTCGTATGGTGCGTAAGCTTTGATCGTGGCGGCGGCACGACGGGAGGCGCGGCGCAACAGCCCGGTCGTCGTGTTGCTCGCGCGGGCAAAGCGCATGAGCAAGCGTGCGGCCGCCCATCCTTCGTTCTCCTGACCGACCCGATCCGCTACGGGCACGCACACGTCGTCGAAGTGAACTTCACAGAACTCGTCATCTCCGGCGATGGAGCGGATCGGCTTGACCGCAACGCCGGGCAACGACATGTCAACCAGCAGAAATGTAATGCCGGCCTGCGGCCGCGCGCCGGCGGCCGTGCGCACAAGAGCGAACATTCGATTGGCGAGGTGTGCGCCCGTCGTCCAGATCTTCGATCCGTTGACGATGTACTGATCGCCCGCGCGTTCCGCGCGCGTCTGCAGGGCTGCGAGATCGGATCCGGCGCCGACCTCTGAGAATCCTTGGCACCACAAATCGCTGCCGTCGAGGATCGGATGCAAGTACTTGTTCCTCTGTTCCTCCGTTCCCATGGCGATGAGCAGCGGCCCGACGTTACGGACGCCGCCGGCAAATAGAATAGGGACGTCGTTCTCGGCACACTCGCGCTCGAAGGCGAGTCGCTGTGCGGGCGACCAGCCTGTACCGCCGAAAGGCGCAGGCCACGCGGGCGCGATCCACCCCTTCGAATAAAGGCGGCGATGCCATTCGCGGCAAGCGCCGATGTCAGAGTGCACGCCGACCGTGTCGCGGCCCGCCTGCCGCAGATCTTCGGTCAGCGCGGTTGCAAGAAAACAGCGCACCTCACCGACGAATTCGTCGGAAACTCGCCAGGGGTTTGGTCTCGCGGGCATGGCTACCGCTGATTTTGGACAAGATTGCGGTGTTCGACTTGATTCAGGTCAATGCCCCTGAATGCATATGACTGACAAATTGTCAGTTATCGAATCTACACCGCTGCAGGTAGCGCCTGCAGGGAAGCGAGGCGCTCATGCTCGACCGGCCGATCGCGTCAACGAAGCCGCTGCTTGATACTTGGTTGCCGACATTGCTCGATCCGCCGCCGAGCGAGGTTCAATCCGGCTTGAGCGATGCGCTCCACAAGTTTGCAGTAGATGTAATGCGTCCGGCCGGCCGCGCTCTCGATCGCATGACGCCTCAGGAAGTAATCGCGCCCGGCTCGCCGTTCTATGCGATGCATGAGCAATACCGCGCATTCGGGATCAGCCAAGCGGCCATGGCAGAGTTGCCACCGCAAGAGGCTGCACTGCTGCAGTCGATGGCGTACGAGGAACTCGGTTGGGGTGACGCAGGTCTCGCAATCTCAATCGGCGTAAATGGCATGCCGGCATCCGTCGCGCGCGCCATCGGCGCGCCTGAGTTCGCTGAACGGTTCCCCGAAACGAGGTTTGGCTGCTGGGCCATTACCGAACCCGATCATGGCAGTGATATGTTGGACTCGACGCGACAGGCTTTCGCCTTGGACGGTCAGTACGGCAGGCCGAGTTGCGTGGCGCGGCAGACCGGCAGCGACATCGTCTTGTCGGGTCAGAAATCCGCCTGGGTTTCGAACGGCGCGATCGCGGAACAAGCGGTCCTGTTTTGCGCGTACGACGACGGCAAAGCGGGTTTCCGCGGCTGTGTTCTCTACGTCCCTCTCGACGCAAAGGGCGTGAGCAGGGGCAAGCCGCTCGACAAGCTGGGTCAGCGCGCGCTGCCGCAAGGCGAAATCTTCTTCGACGACGTGAGGCTGCCGAAGGACTATCTCGCCGCGAATCCGGACGAGTATCACGATGCGCTTTACGCAACGTTGTGCCTCGCCAACAGCGGTATGGGGTCTTGCTTCGTCGGCGTCGCACGGGCGGCATTCGAACACGCGCTCGAATACGCACACGAGCGCAAGCAGGGCGGCGTTCCCATCATTCAACATCAGAATGTCCGAGCCCGCCTCTTCGGCATGTATCGCAAAGTCGAGGCCGCGCGTGCGTTGGCGCGCCGCGTCGCCATACACAACGCCACAGCGCCCACGCCCGCTCTGCAAGGCGCCATCGCATCAAAGATTACGGGCACGCAAACTGCCTTCGAGGTCGCGAGCGAAGCGGTACAGATCTTCGGCGGCGCCGGCATGTCGCGCGAATACCCGATCGAAAAGCTGCTGCGCGATGCACGCGCTTCGATGATCGAGGACGGTTGCAATGAACTCTTGGCGATCAAAGGCGGATCGCAACTGGTGCGCCACGAGCGCATGAACTGAAGGAGTGGCATCATGGCGCACGCACTCATCGCCGGCGTCGGCATGACGGATTTCGGAAAATTTCCCGACCGGGGCCTGAAGTCGCTGGCCGGTGAGGCGATCGTCGGCGCGCTCGCGGATGCGGGTTTGCGCCCTGGCGACGTCGAAGCAGCCTATATGGGCAACGCCGCGGCGCCCCTGATCACCGGCCAAGCGATGATCGCAGGTCAGGTGATCCTACGCAGCCTCGGCATCGGCCGCATACCGGTCGTCAATGTCGAGAACGCTTGCGCGACCTCCGCGACCGCGTTCCAGCAGGCCGAGCGGATGATCGCTTGCGGGCAATACGAAGTCGTGCTGGCGGCGGGTTTCGAAAAGCTGTTCCACACGGACAAGTCGCGCACGTTCGCTGTGTTCATGGGTGCGATCGACGTCGAAGGCATTCCGCAGTTCATGGCTTCGCTCGCAAAGGCCGAGAAGCCGAAAAGCGAGGGCGAGAGCGGCGGCGACAAGCGTTCTATCTTCATGGACATCTATGCCGCCGCCGCACGCCGTCACATGGAGCGCTACGGTACCTCGGCGCGCCACTTCGCGATGGTGTCGGCAAAAAACGCATATCACGGCAGCCTGAACCCGCACGCGCAGTATCGGGACGTGTTGAGCGTCGACGAAGTGTTGGCCGCTCCAACCGTCGCCCCGCCGCTGACGCTGCCGATGTGCGCTCCGATCGGCGACGGCGCCGCGGCCGTCGTGCTGGTGTCGGAGCGCAAGGCGCGTGCCATGGGCCTCAAAGACGCCGTGCGCGTGCGCTCCAGTGTGCTCGCCTCCGGATGGGACGGCTCGGGAACCAACGATGAATCCGTCATCGACTATGCGGCGCGTAAGGCTTACGAAGCGGCCGCGATCGATCCACGTGACATCGACGTCGTCGAATTGCATGACGCGACGGCCCCCGCCGAAATCCTCTGCTACGAGTCCATGGGCCTCGCCAAGAAGGGCGAGGGTGCGCGGCTGATCGAGGAAGGCGCCACCCGGCTTGGTGGGCGCGTTCCGGTCAACACATCCGGCGGCCTTTTGCGCAAGGGTCATCCGGTCGGTGCGACGGGCGCCGCGCAAATCTACGAACTATGTGAGCAGCTGCGCGGCCGCGCCGGCGAGCGGCAAGTTCAGGGTGCGCGCATCGGCGTCGCCGAGAACGGCGGCGGTTTCATCGGCGCGGACGCGGCCGCAACCGTTGTCACTGTTCTTGAGAAGACGGGGTGATCGCCATGGCGGAGACACTGCAGTCCCAAGTCCCGCCGATCCTCGCGCACATCATTCGCGCCCGGGCGCAAACGCACGGTGACCTCAACGTCCTGACCTTCGTCGAAATCGCGCCGGATAGCGGCCTTGCCGACGAGAAGCGCACGTACGCGCAGCTATGGCGGCGCGGGTGCGCTTTGGCGCACGTCCTGGTCAAAAAGGGCGTAAAGGCCGGCGATCGCTTCGCGCTTGTCATGCAGAACCACCCTGAGTTCGTCGAAGCCATGGTGGCGGCGTCGATTCTGGGCGCCGTGTTCGTGCCCATCGATCCGCGTACGAAGGGCGAGAAGCTTGCCTATATGCTCGACTTCGCCGAATGCTCGGGCGCGATCGTGGCCGACTATGCGTGGGCGAACGTCGCCGAGATCTTGCCGCGCCTCGGGCGCCTGAGGTGGGTAGCGACGCTGGGCGCGCCGGCGAGCGCGCCGGGCGGCACGAACGTCTTCGGACTCAAAGAGGCGCTTGACCGGAGCAGCAGCGACGACATGGAGATCGTCTCGAACGATCCCGACGCGACGATGCAGCTGCTCTACACGTCGGGCACGACGGGCGACCCAAAGGCGATCGTGGCAACCCACCGGCGTTTTGCCGAAGCCGGCATGCTCGGTCTGATGCTGGGGCTCAAGAATAACGATCGGCTCTACACCGGCTTGTCGCTCACGCATGCCAACGCACAACTGATCACGCTGGGCATGGCGATTCAGATGGGCATTCCCGCTGTCATCAGCCGCAAGTTCACGAAGTCGCGCCTTTGGGACATCACGCGCAAGTACGGCTGCACGATCTTCAATCTGCTCGGCGGCATGACGGTCGAACTCTATAGCCAGCCGCCCCAGCCGAACGACGCGGAAAATCCCGTACGTATGGTGCTGTCCGCCGGGATGCCGGCTGCGATCTGGGAGAATTTTGCCAATCGCTTCGGTGTCCAGATCTTTGAGTTCTATGGCGCGGCCGAAGGAGGGCTGACCTTGAACCCGCCGGGCGTTGGACCGATCGGCAGCGTCGGTAAGCCACCGCCGAACCTTGAACTTGCAATCCTTGATGACGAGGGCCGTCCGGTTCCCGCCGGCGAAGCCGGTGAGATTTGTTTCCGCCCGGTGGCCGGTGGCACAGCCGCGGTGCGCTACTTCAAGAACGAGGGCGCATCAACGAAGAAGACGGCGCAAGGATGGCTGCACTCCGGCGACATCGGCCACGTTGATGCGGCCGGATGGCTCTACTTCGACCATCGCAAGGGTGACGAGATCAGGCGAAACGGCGAGTTCATTTCGCCGGGCTTCGTCGAGAAGGCAATCGCCGAGCATCCGCAGGTCACCGATGTCTTCGTCTATGGCGTGGCCGCGCGCAGCGGCGCGCCTGGTGAGAAAGACGTTGTAGCGGCAATTGTACCAGCAGATCGCGCCAAGTTCGATCCCGTCTCGGTCTATGCACACTGCCGGCGTGTTCTCGAACCAAACGCTGTGCCTTCGCTTCTGCAAGTCGTCTCGGAAATCCCAAAGACGGCGTCCGAGAAGCCCCAAGAACGCATCCTGCGCGAGCGGCTTGCCGCAGGGGGATCGGACATCTACTCAGCGGAGCATGCCGCCGCAGCATGACGCACAACCTTGACTGAAAGGAACCACCGCTATGAAAACGAAACCTGCCGCAGTTGTTTACGGTGCGAGTGGCTATACGGGAAAGCTGATCACTGAGCGCCTGGTCGACGCCGGCATCCCATTCATTGCCGCCGGGCGCGACAAGAAGCGCTTGGAAGACGCGCTCCGGGATTTGCCGAACGCGCGAAAGACGCAGGCGGTCGTCGCGACGGTCGAGCACAACGCACGTGCGCTAGCCGAATCGTTTTCCGGCGCTCGCGTTGTCGTCAATGTCGTGGGGCCGTTTGGTCAATTGGGCCGAGAGGTGGCCGAGGCCGCCTTGGCGGCGCGTTGTCACTACGTGGACACAACCGGCGAAACGGATTGGATCAGGCTGTTGCGTGACGAGTATGGCTCGAAGTTTGCCGACGCAAAGCTGCTGGTCTGTCCGGCCCTCGCCTATATGTGGGCGGCCGGTCAATTGGCGGCGGAGGTTGCGCTCGAACAGAAAGGCATCGACAGTCTCGACATCGTCTATACGCCCGGCAGCGCTCCAACGGTCGCCTCAACACTGTCGTTTATGCGCATGGTCACGCGGACGCAGTACCGTCTCGTGAACCGTGCGCTCGATGCCTGGCCGGCAGGATCATCCGTCCTCAACGGTCTACCACACACGCACGAAGTGATGCGTAGCCTGCCGTGGGGCGGTGGCGCGGAGCCGATCTGGTATGAGCACGATCCGCGCGTACGCAATTGCCGGGTCACGGTAGCGCTGCAAAATCCGCAAATGGTCGATTGGCTGCTGAATTGTGCAGCCGAGTTCAACAAGGTGGCCGGATCGAAATCGGAAGCCGAACTCGAGACGCTGACGAACACGTGGGGCCAGGCCATGGCCTCGACACCGCCACGCGAGAACCTTGAGGCGAACAGAAGCGTGATCTCCTGCAAGTCGCGTGGCGCCGAAGCGGGTCGCGAGATCGTGCTCTACGGGACCGCGCCCTATGAGCAGACGGGCGTTTTGATTGCCGAGGGTGTGCAGCGCCTACTTGGAAAAGGTGCGAGGCGCGCAGGCTTCGCATCACCCGCAACCGCATTCGGTCATCGCGAACTCATCGATGCCCTGGTGCGCAAGGGTCTGCACCAACCGGTGCCCACGGCGCCGCACAGCGAACGGCGCGGCAAAGCGGCCTGAGGGAGGTAGCGAACATGACGCAACTCGACGGTGGCGAACTTCTTGCCCGGACGCTTGCAAAAGCCGGTGTGCGCGAGGTCTTTGCGCTCCATGGCGGACACTTGGAATCGTTTCTTCAGGGGTGCGTCCACAACAACATCCGTCTAACGGACACGCGGCATGAGGCGGCGGCAGGGCACGCCGCCGACGCATACGCGCGCGTGACCGGCGAGATCGGTGTATGCACGGTGACGGCGGGCCCCGGGTTCGCAAATGCGGTTCCGGCGATCGTGAACGCTTATTTGGACGGCGTCCCGACGTTGTTTCTGATCGGTGCGCCGCCGCTGCGCGAGGCAGAGACGAACCCGCTGCAAGGTGGCTTCGACCAGATCGCCATGGCAGCACCAGTGTCGAAGTGGGCGCACCGGGTGACGAACGCCGAGCGGATACCGGATCTCACAGCGCAGGCAATCCGCATCGCGCGAAACGGCCGGCCGGGCCCGGTAGTGCTGGAGCTGCCGATCGACGTTTTACACGGCCCACTCGATCCGAATGCAGTTGTTGAGCCCACGGGCCTCGACGTGCGGACACACCCCGCACCGTCTCCAGAGGAAGTGAGCTCCCTTCTCGCATTCCTGAGCAACGCAAAGCGGCCCATCATCTTTGCCGGCGGAGGCTCTCGCTTTGCCAACGCCGCGAAGGAGCTGCGGCGCTTCGCCGAACTCAGCGGCATTCCCGTATTCGTGAATCCGCGCGGTTACGGTCTGATGCCGCCCGACCACAAGCTGTTCGGGAAGGATGTGAGCAACCTCGCCACGCTGTCCATGATGGGCGGCGAGGGGCCAGATGCGGTTCTGATCCTCGGCGCACGACTAGGTCTTTTCGCGGGCGGTCGCGGTGGCAAGATAATCCCGACGCAGGCGCGTATTGCCCAAGTCGACATCGATGCCGGAGAGATTGGTCGTCTGATGTCCCCGGTCGTAGCGGCCAGCGCGGACGTTTCCGAGGCGCTGCGTGCAATGAGCGACCGTAGCGCAGGTGTTACCTGGCCCGATTGGTCGGATTGGGCAGCGAAGGCCGTTTCATTGCAGCAGGGGCATGCATTCCTGTTCGCGGGTACGGAAGAGAAGTCGCCGCTTCACCCCTACGCTGCCGCGCGCGAAATCATGAAGGCGCTGGGGCGTGACATGATCTACGTACTCGACGGCGGCGAGGCGGGCGCTTGGGCGCAAATGCACGTCAATGTCGACGAGCCGGGGCGCGTCCTGGGGCACGGCTATCTTGGATGCCTGGGCATTGGGCCTGGCATGGCGATCGGCGCCCAGCGTGCATTCCCGAACAAGCGCGTTGTCCTCCTGACGGGCGACGGTGCCGCCGGATTCCATATCCAAGAATTCGACACGATGGTGAGGCATGGCCTGCCGGTGTTGACCATCATCTTCAACAACCGCGCTTGGGGCATGTCGATCCACGGTCAGGAGGCGATGTACGGACGCAATGCGCACGTTATCACGGAGCTCGCCGACACGAACTACCACACTGTAGCGCAAGCCTTTGGCTGCCACGGTGAGCGCGTCGAGCGGCTGGAAGATCTGGGGCCAGCCGTCGAGCGCGCGCTCGCGAGCGGTATTCCGTCGTGCCTAAACGTGATCGTCGACCGTGAAGCCGTGCATCCGATCACGACCATGCTCATGGGGGAGAAGGACAGCAAGAAGACGGTCATTCCATACTACGAGAACATCGCGGCGCAGTAACCGCCGCCGGAAAGGAGACCTATGCAGCGCGTTGGATGGATCGCTGGTTTTGCTGTCGCAGGATTTGTCATCGCGCTGTTCGCGTTGTACACGCCCCGGAACCAAACACAGGTTGGTGCGGCCCAACGTGAGGTGATCCCCGTCACCGTTGCCGAAGTCCGCACGGCGGTCGATGCGCAGACGGTCGAAGCGACTGGTACGCTTGTGCTGAAACGCGAAACCGTACTGTCCTTCAAAGTCGGCGGTATCATCGCATCACTTGCGGTTCGCGCGGGCGATCAAGTCAAATCGGGTCAAGTGCTCGCCAGCCTAAACCAAACTGAAATCTCAGCGCGGGAGGGGGAGGCCCGCGCTCAACTCGATTTGGCGCGCAAGGAGTATGAGCGCTCAGTCGAACTGAAGAAGCGGGGCTTCGTTGCCGACCGCCGCGTTGACGACGCGAAGGCGGCGTTGGCGCGCGCGAACGCGGCGTTCGAGGTCGTTCACTTCGACCGGAGTTGGGCCGAGCTCAGGGCGCCTTGGGACGGCGTCGTTCTCACTCGCTATGTCGAGGTTGGTGAGTTGATCGCTGGGGGACGCCCGGCGCTCGCCGTCGGCGACACGACCGGTGGTTTTAATCTGATGGCGCCGATCGCCGACCGGGATGTGGGGCGCCTCGCCGTCGGTGATCGTGTGGACGTCTCGTTCCCGGCGACTGAGGTCCGCGCCAGAGGGCGCGTCGCGCGGGTCACCGCCAAGGCAGACCCACGCACCGGCAACTTTGAGGCGGAAATCGCGGTTGAAGATGCTCCGGCCTCGCTCCGCAGCGGCATGATCGGCAAGGCCGCTATCTACCCGGCGGCGGGCACGTCGGGCACGCTCGTTGCTATTCCAGCTGAGGCCATCGTTGAGGGCGACGGGGCGCGCGTCAGCGTGTATGTACTCAAGTCGCGTGGCGAAACGGCAGAACTACGCGAAGTGCATCTAAGGCGCCTTGAGGGTTCGCAGGCTCTGATTGCGTCGGGCTTAACACGGGGCGAGCGTGTGGTTGTGTCAGGCGCCGCCTATGTGCGCGCCGGCGATCCCCTCAGGGTGGTCGACTCGGTCGCAGCCATGCGACCCTCGTCCGGCCCTTGAGCGCGGTCCTATGACCTGGCTCAGCGCCTTCTCCGTTCGTCACTGGCAGTTCACGCTGGTGCTCTTTGCGATGCTCATTGCGCTTGGTACCAACGCGCTACGCTCGATACCGCGCACTGAGGACCCACATTTTCCAATCCCGGTAATGATCGTCAAAGCGGTGCTGCCAGGCGCCGATCCGGTGGATATGGAGCGGTTGGTGGCCGATCGAATCGAAGACGCGATCGACGCTCTCGATGATGTTAAGGAAATCCGCTCGACGAGCCAAAACGGTGTCGCCATTGTATCGGTCGAGTTCGACTGGAGTTCGGACGCCGAAAAGAAGTATGACGACGTGTTGCGCGAAGTGAACGCGCTGAAGCCGCGCCTGCCTGAAGGGCTCGCGCGCCTCGATGTCGATCGCATTCGGACCACAGACTCCAACATCGTGCAGATCGCGCTGTTGTCCGACAGCGTATCCTGGAAGGAGCTTCAAGACCGAGCGCACGATCTGAAGGACCTGCTCGACCGCGTGCCCGGCGTCGATCGGGCCGAGTACTGGGGCGTACCGAGAAGCGAGATACGCGTCGCGATCGACCTTGGGAAGCTCGCCGCCCTCAACCTTCCGGTGACGCGTGTCGCCGACGCAATCGAAGCCGAAGGAAAGGACGTCCCGCCCGGCGCGATACATGCCGGCGGGCGTCGCTTCAACATTAAGGCGACGGGCTCTTTCCGCACGATCGATGAGATCGCTGATGTGGTGGTGCTTGCAGTCGGCGGACACACCGTGCGCGTTCGCGACGTTGCAGAGGTCGGCTGGGCCAGCGACGAATCAGACCACCTCACGCGCTTTAATGGCCGGCGCGCGGCATTCGTGACCGCAACGCAGAAGAGCAGCGAAACGGTGTTCGCGGTGCGCGATCGGATTTGGGAGGAACTCGATCGCTTTGAACAAGGCCTTCCTGCAAGCATCAAAATGGAACGTCCGTTCGACCAGTCGAAGAGCGTTGAGAAGCGGCTCAATCATCTCCTGTTCGACTTCGCCCTTGCACTTTCGCTCGTTCTCGTGACGCTTTTGCCGCTGGGGTTTCGCGCGTCACTGATCGTCATGGTGTCGATACCGCTGTCGCTTGCGATCGGCGTGACACTTCTTCACATCACCGGCTTCTCGCTGAATCAGCTTTCGATTGCGGGCTTTGTACTGGCGTTGGGGCTCTTGGTCGACGATTCGATCGTCGTGACCGAGAATATCGCCCGTCACCTGCGCGAAGGAACGCCCAGACGGCGTGCAGCGATGGATGCGACGGCGCAAATATCGGTCGCCGTTCTGGGCTGCACGGCAACGTTGGTATTGGCATTTCTGCCGCTTCTGTTTCTTCCCGAGGGGGCTGGCAAGTTCACTCGGTCGCTTCCGTTCAGCATTCTGTTTACGGTCGTCGCGTCACTCTTCGTTGCCTTTACGATCATACCGTTTCTAGCCAGCCGCGTGCTGCGGGAAGATGACTCACACCAGGGCAATCGGGCGCTGCAAGCGGTTCAAGCGGCCATTCGGTACGTCTACAACCCGGTCCTTGCTCGCGCGCTCCGCAACCCGTGGCCTACGCTAGCCCTGGCCGCCCTGATGGTCGCAGCGTCGCTGCCGCTGATCCCGGTCATCGGCTTCAGCCTGTTTCCGCCCGCGAGTTCACCGCTCTTTCTTGTGCAGATCGAAATGCCGGACGGCACGGCTTTGTCGCGCACGGACAGCGTGCTGAGAAGAGCCGAGGCGGTTCTTGCCGACGAGCCGAACGTGCGCTGGTACTTTGCCAATCTTGGGCGTGGAAACCCCCAAGTATTCTACAATGCACGGCAGCGCGAGACAGCCACGAACTTCGCCGAACTATTTGTCTCGATCGGCGAATGGGATCGCCAGCGTGGGCCGGCGACGCTCGATGCGCTACGTCGCCGGCTCCGGGAGATTTCGGGCGCACAGATAGTCGTGCGAGAGTTCAGCAACGGCCCGCCGATAGAAGCGCCGATCGCTGTTCGTATCCGAGGGCCGGATGTCGAACTCCTACGCCAGCTGGCGGCCGAAGCCGCTCGTATCGTCGAGCAAACGCCTGGTGCCCAGGACGTAGTCAATTCCGTGCGCCTGAAGCGGACGGATCTCGATCTTGGCATCGACAAAGGCAAGGCGAGCGCGCTCGGTGTGCCTGCGGGTGCGGTGGATCGCAGCATACGCATTGCGCTCGAAGGCGTCACTGTTGCCCAATATCGCACAGGCGTTGGCCGGGAATACGACGTCTCAATTCGCCTGCCGTTTGTCGAGCGCAACAACCTCGATGCGCTCAATCGCGTTTATCTGCCGACGCAGGAAGGCGCAGGCGTGCCCTTGTCGCTGGTGACGCAGCCACGCCTGGAGGCGGGTCCAAACCGCATCGATCGCGTCGGCCGGGAGCGCGCAGTGACCGTCACGGCCCATGTTGCGACGGGCTTCGTTACAGCGAAAGTGGCAGCGGAGGCGTTCGCGCGATTGGCGACGCTGAAGTTACCACCGGGTTACCGCGTCGTGGCGGGCGGGGAAGCCGAAGCTCAGAAGCGCAGCTTCGGCGGCCTCTGGACGGCGTTGCTTCTCGCGCTCTTTGGGATCATGGCTGCGCTCATCCTGGAGTTCCGGTCTTTCCGAGCGAGCGCGGTTGTCGCCGCCGTCATTCCGCTCGGTATCATGGGCGGGATTGTGGCGCTTTGGCTGACCGGTTACACGTTGTCGTTCACGGCGGTGATCGGCTTCATCGCTCTTGTCGGTATAGAGATCAAGAACTCGATCCTGCTCGTGGACTTCACCGTGCAGCTACAACGGCAGGGCTTTCCGTTACGCGAGGCGATCGCGAAGGCAGGCGAGATTCGCTTTTTGCCGGTCTTGTTGACCAGCGCCACCGCCATCGGCGGGTTGCTGCCGCTGGCGCTCGAAGGGTCGGGCCTTTATTCGCCGTTAGCCTATGTCATCATCGGCGGTCTGGTGACGTCGACGCTGCTGTCGCGCATCATAACGCCGGTCATGTACCTGATTCTCGCGCCGAGGGGCCGCAAACCGGTCTCGAAGTTACCGAGCGGCCAGGTATCGGAGGGTCAGGGCATCTGAGGCGCGGCCGCACCGACCCATGCATAACCAGGCTTGCTGTGGTAAAAGCCGTTGCAGAACAATGCCGCGGGGACAGTGGCGCGCAATTGAGCCGCCGCGTCGACAGCGTTGATCGCGCCACGAACAAGCCGATCAAACGTATGAGCAACCCCAACCATGTCGCATGTGTGTGGTGACAGACGAAAGCGTGTTACGCCCATAGCGAGCAGTTCGGAGATTTCTTCGGCAAGGCATAGGTACTCGTTGGAGAGCGTCTGGATGCCGTTGACCGACAAGAATGGCTGCCCTTCCAGCGTGTGCAGGGCCAGCCCGTCGGGGTCGTCTTCACAGACGAACTGACAGCTGTCCTTCGTTCGACCGTGTGCGCGCGCATGATAGCACCGCGCCGACAGAGCCAATGGAACGCGACCGAACACGAGAACCTCAACGGTCGCCCCGGTGTGCAATTGCGCCGCGATGCTTCCAACCGACGGTCCCGGCATTTCTGGCGGCAGGCAGAAGTTCCTTGCGCCGCCACGGACGAGGAAGGCGGCAGTCCTCTCATTGTAGACGTTGACGAATGGTCCCACGTGGTGGGCCCGGCCCTTGAGCGCCTGGAGCGCCGAAGCATCGTTTGCTTCGACCAATGTCTCGTCCGATTCGCAGATGCTTTCGGTCAGCTGCCTATCCTTGTCGCTCGCGACTTGCGAAAGCGATGAGAAAATGACTGTCTTCCCCGAAACCTTCAGCCGGTCGACGACCTCCGGCAAGAAAGGGGCGAACAGTGGGGCGCGCTTGGAGCAGATGACCTCGCCCACATAGACCGTCGATACGGGCGCCTCGTCGGCGATCCGGAAATAGAAATCGCGCCACATCTCCGCTGGCCAGTTAAACAGCACCGGCCCCAGCGTAACCGTGGCGCGCGCTTTGTTGCTACTCATCGCCATCGCTTGCCCCCAAATGCGCCCTCGGTTTGGCGGTGACCCTCCGTCAGCGCGATCAGGTTGGCCAACGCGGCATCTCGGCCGGCCGTCAGATCGTCGATCGCGCTGCGAAAAGCGGAGACGACCTGTTTGACGTAGGCGCGGCTGCGTTGGCGGCCTTCGATCTTCAGCGCCGTAACACCCGCACGGACGAGTTCGGGCAATAGTGCGGAAAGGTTAAGACTGACTGGTTCCTCGAACGCGTAGTACGGCTCGGTCTTTGCGGCGCAGCCATAGCGGCCTTTGCAGATGGTCGGATAGCCAGCGCTTTCTTCGGGGGCGAAGCGGTCGATCACGTAGCGGCCGAGGCGCGTCGTCAGCGATCGCGTGTCGTCCTCCTCGTAGTGCACATCGCCCGCCGGCGAGCAGACCCCGTCCATGTTCGTGGAGACGCCCGTCGCATAGTTGCTGAGACTGCAGCGGCCTTCGGCCATCAGGCCAATATTGCCGAACACGAACGCTTCGATCTCGCAAGGGATTTGCCGATGGACGGCCGCGATTTCGCTCACGGTCAGAATTCGTGGCAAGACCACGCGCTTGATCCCAAACGCCTCGCAGTGATAGCGGATCGCTTCCGGCGAAGATGCGCCCGCTTGCACCGAAAGGTGAAGGCGCAACGATGGATAGGTCTGCGCGGCGTAGTCGGCAAGGCCCATGTCCGCCACGATAGCAGCGTCCACGCCGGATGCGACCGCGACGTCGATGGCCTCGCGCCACAGCGAGAAGCGCCCGGCGGGCGGGAACGTGTTGACCGCAAGCAGGACCTTCGCATTGCGGTCGTGTGCGAAGCGGACTGCGTCGTTCAGTTCCTCGGTGGTGAAGTTCAGTCCAGGAAAGTTGCGCGCGTTCGTGGCGTTTTGCAGCCCGCAGTAGACAGCGTCCGCGCCCGCCTCGACGGCCGTTCTCAGGCCCGCGGGTGTACCGGCGGGACACACCAGTTCCGGACGGTTTGCCTTAGGCATGAGATTGTCCCAACGCGCTCAGCGAGCGAACGGCCCGCAGCATGAAACCAGCCGCTCCCGCCAGGGGACCGAACACGCCCAAAATCTCGCGCACGAGATCACCGTCGAAGTCATCCAAAGCGTTGCGTAGAGCGACCACGGCCTCGACATCGCCGGTCACCTTCAGGTCGCGGCTAAAGAACAACGCATCGCCGTCAACCGATCCGTCGATCATATCGAGTAAGTGCACGAAGCGGCCGACGATCGCGCCGTCGTGGATTGGGATGCTGACGCGGGTGTGCGCGCTCAGTTGTGGCGCTGATGTGTCCGGCGACATTGTGAACACGAGAGGTAGGTCGGTGGGGTCGATTAAGAAGCTCTTTCCAGCGTGACTGCCCATACGTGTGAATAGATCCGGGTGCGAACGCGCGAGCCCAGTGGCGACTTGCAGCAGCAGTGAGTTCAGCAGAGGCAACGGCCCGAACATCAACAACCGTGACGCAGCACTAGTCAGTGAGCCTGCGACGGCATGGCGACGCGTATGGTGATGAAGCGACTTAGGCTGCATGCGCCCAAGAAACATAGTCGGCGGGTGTCGTCGTTGACCTAACGCAAAGGAAAGCGAGTTGCTCGGAGTCAAGCGCCGCATTGCGCAATGTTAAGCCTTGACTGCAGTGTCTGATGAGTCTCAAAGCTCCTCGATGGACGACATCAGCCTCGCTAGAGCCCTTCACGTACTCGCCGTCATCGCGTGGATCGGTGGGGTCGCAATGGTCACATGGGATATCTTGCCCGCCTGCCGACATATGGCAAAACCTGAGGATCGGATCGCATTTTTCGAAAATGTCGAGCGCCGTTTCGCATTCCAGGCGCGCGTGATGACGCTGCTGGCGGCGGGTAGCGGTTTCTATTTGGTTTACCGTCTCGAGATGTGGTCGCGCTTTCTGGATTTTGCGTTCTGGTGGATGCACGCAATGGTCGCCGTTTGGGCCGTGTTCACGCTCGTACTATTCGTGTTTGAGCCGCTGTTCTTGCATCGTTGGTTCATCGAGCGCGCGCGCAAAGAACCGGAGAAAACGTTCGCCCTCGTGCAACACTTACATCGGGCTCTTGCCACGATCAGCTTGATAACAGCTGCCGCTGCTGTGGCAGGCGCCCACGGTGCAATCTAAGCTGCGCTTTCGGTGGCACGGCGTTTGCGTACTGCGTCAACAAAGCGACTAAGAGTGAGCGAAGTCGTTCCGCGCGGTAGCATCACTTCGATCAAATGAAAGCGACCCCGGTCTCTATGGGCAGATTCCAGTGCCGCTGAGAATTCACGGCGGCTTTGCACGCGATGACCAACGCCACCGATAGCGGCGGCGATTTCGGCGAAACGCCAGTCGCTCAAATCGTTGAAGTGTGCCCACGGCTCGAAGGCCCGCAGCATTTCCCAACTTTGGTTGTTGAGCACGACGACGATCGGATCCCAACCGTAACGCTGACAGTTGCCCAGTTCCCACCCTGTCATTTGGAACGCCCCATCGCCGACTAGAACGAGCGGTCGTTTGCCCGATACCGCCTGCATACCGAGCGCGGCAGGCACGCCGAAGCCCATCGAAGCGTAATACGACTGCGCGACCAGGTCGCCGCAGTCCGTCTCCAGCGAGATGAATAGGCTGTCGCCAACGTCGGTCGCCATCGGCATGGTGCCGTGGCGCGCGAGGAACGCAGAGATTCCCGCCGAGACGTCCGAAGGATGAATAGCGCCATCGTTCGCAACGAACGGGCGTCGCGCGGCCCGAGGGAACTCCGGCATCCCCTCAAGGCCCTTGCCTTTGGCTGGCGCATGTTGGGCCAGCGCGGCGACGAGGTCGGCGAGAGGCAGATCGGGATAGATGTGGTGACCGATGCGCACCTGTCCGCCCGCCGCATGGATCGCGTTGCGGAGATCGAGACGGCTCACGGGTACACCGAAATCGGTGTCGGAGAGCACGACGCCAAGAAGGATCAGCGCATCGGAAGATTCTACCAGCTCGCTAATCTCGGGCGACCCAGCGAGGCCAAGATAGGTTCCGGCTATCGATGCAGGTCCGGCAGCAGCGACCCCGCGGCCGAGAAAGCTGCTGACGACCGGAATGTTCACGAGATCGGCGAGGTGGCTGACTGCGGTCTCGAGTCCGAAGCGCCTGACTTCGACCCCAATCATGAGGACAGGTCTGCGCGCGCCGCGCACCGAGGTCGCGATTTCGGCCGCACACGCGGCGGCCGCACCGGGCTCGGCATGCTTGCGCTCTATCGCGGGAACTGGTGCGATAGGCCGCGCGCTCATGTCCATTGGAATTTCGAGGTAGACGGGCAACGATTGCGTGACGCACGCCGCGAGCGTTCGCGCTATCTCGTACGGTGCGGTTTGCGGATTATCGAGTACGGCCTGAGCGCAGGTGACTTCGCTGAAGATCTTGATCTGGCTGTCGAGTGCGCGCGATTGA
Organism: uncultured Flavobacteriaceae bacterium; assembly: GCA_964647355.1. Taxonomy (GTDB): domain Bacteria; phylum Pseudomonadota; class Alphaproteobacteria; order Micropepsales; family Micropepsaceae; genus SZUA-430. The sequence continues at coordinate 27,881 of CAZYGK010000011.1, forward strand.
TGATGCAATCCCAAGGAGCCACCGCGCTCGGTGAGCGCGGGCGCCGCCGACAACACCACCAACGGTGAGCGTTCCGCGTAAGCACCGGCGACGCTGTTGACGAGATTGAGGGCGCCCGCTCCGTAGGTAACCGCGGAAACGCCGAGACCACCGGCGAAGCGCGCCGCCGCATCGGCAGCAAAGCCAAGCGCTGGTTCGTGACTGAGCGTGAAGAGTGGAACGAGGCCGTTGCCTTCCAAGTGCCGGAACATCGGCAAGGCATAGTCGCCGGGTATGCCGAACACAGCGCGTGCGCCTTGCGCCCTAAGGGCCGCTAGGAGGCCGCGGACGAGGGGTAGTTCGTCGGTCATGCGGTTTCTCCCGCGCGCGGGCGCAAATGCATTGGGGCAAAGATCGCGACAAACAACCCGAAGGAACAAATCCAAAAGACGCCTGCCAACGGCAACAGGACGCCGGCTGCAGACGGAAGAAGAGAAGCCGCGACGCGGCACAGCGCGCTCGCCGTAATGGCGGCATAGATAGCAGCCGTACCGGCGTCGGCGGAGAGCGTGCGTCCAGTATGGCCAAGCGTCGCCCGCGACATCACGGCCAATGTCATCGTGCCTACTGCGCCGACAGTGAGCGCATGCATGCCAGCGGCGATCGCACCTGGATCCCAAACGATGGCAGCGCCAAGCAGGGCGAAACCGATCGGGAGCCAAGCATAGCCGACATGCAGAACCAGGACCAAAGGTTCGCGAACAGTCATCCAGCCGCGCCAACCGGCAAGGCGGACGAAGTGAACCGCCGCCGCCGCGATCAGAGTAGCGCCGGTCACTGCCTCGTTAGGCAGTGCCACCCAAAGCGCAAGTGATGCGGCCGAAGCGCCATGCGCGAGTCGGTCGATCGACACGGCAATCATTGCGGTGCGCCGCCTGTTCTCTCGGGCGAGCCAATTGTTGGTGAAACTCGGCACGATTCGGCCACCGATCAAGCCCATAAGTAGAACAAGCGCCGCCAGACCGAGGCGCACACCATAAGAGGCGGCAGCGATGATCTCTGCTTCTTCGAGGTGAAACACGATGTTGCCGAGCGCAAGCAGCGCAATCAGTCCGGCGACTGGGATGTTCCGGTGGTTCTTGGCCGCCACGATCTCGCGCGTGGCAAGACCTGCCAGGGCGGGAAGGAACACGGCATCCATTGCAAAAAGAAGGGCGCTGGGCAATTGCGGCACCATCGCAGCCAAACGACCCGCTAGCCATAAGCTGGCCAACGCCGCCAACGCCGACCCCGCAACAGGTAAGCGCCCAGTCCAGTTTGGGATCGCTGTCAGCGCGAACCCCGCAACGACAGCGCTGCCGTAGCCGAACAGGAGCTCATGGGCGTGCCATCGATTGAGATCGGCAAAGGCCAACGCCGTGACGTCAAGACCCAAAAGTTCCGCGACCCGAACGGCCATCACAACGACCGCCCAGACGCCTGCGCCGAGGAAGAAGGGACGAAAACCGCCTCGAAACAGCACGACGCCGCTGTGGCGGCGGCGATGTCTTTCGGTCGATTGACCATCGGCTGGTGTGCTTGACATGAAATGACGTCGGTGAACTGCGTCGTGGCAGAATGCGATTGGAGCGCGTGGACCTGATCAGCAGGGCAGGTAAGGGGCGTTGCGCTGGATCAAAGACGAACGACGATCGACTTGACCTGGATCAAGCAAGTAGAATCTTGCCTCGCTGCCGGTGGAGCGGTAGTTGCTGCGCCGCTCAACGGAGGAATGAAATATGGCGACTCAATCGAAGGCCCCAAAAACCAAGGCGCCGCTTCCGGCATTCGCCGGCAAGGTTGCAAAGCGCTATCCCGGGGTTTGGAAGGCCTACAGCGACCTGGGAACCGCGATCTCGGACGCGGGGCCTTTGAGTGAGCGCGAGCGGCGCCTGGTCAAGTTGGCGCTGGCTATCGGCTCACGCTCCGAAGGCGCGACGCACTCACACGCACGTCAAGCATTTGCGGAAGGGGCGAGTGCGGATGACATTCGTCATGTTTGCCTTCTCGCAATCACGACACTCGGATTTCCCGCAAGTGCAGCTGCGTTGAGTTGGGTCGGCGACATTCTGGACAAATAGGCGTTAGGAGCGAAGCAAGCCGCGGGCTCGCGCATAGAGTTCGAACGCCTGGCGACTCGATAATTTTGGCGTGTAGCCGAATTCCGCCTTTAATCGGCGATTGGAAAGAACGGGGCGGTAGCGAAGAAAGTCGACACGCTCGGGGCCGTTCTGCGAGAGACCAAGCGTGCTGAGCAGCCAAAGTGCGGCCCGCAGCACGAAAGCGGGAATCGGAAGATAGGGCTTGACAAGCAGCTTTGCGATCTCGCGAGGCGCAAGCATGCCATCGCCAGCCACATTGTATATCCCGGTCTTATCCGAGAATACGGCATCAACCAGGCACGCGACGAGATCCTGATCCCAGACGAAGACGAAGGGCGCACTTGAACCCGCGATTCCGAGTATGAACGGCTGCTCGAACAAATCTGTGACGGGGCTGTGCACGCTTTCGCCGACAATCGTGCCGGGACGGAACACGACTTGGGCCAGCGGGGGGTGTTCCTCACGCCAAGCGGCGAGCATCGACTCAACCAAGCGCTTGTTCCGGGCATACTCAAACGCTTCGTTGCCGCGCAGGGCATCGCGTTCGTCGAGCCAAGCGGGATTGTCGGCATGATAGCCGTAGGATGCACCGCTCGACGTCACGACGATCTTCTTTACGCCGGTAGCTACGCAGGCCCCGAGTACATTCTGTGTTCCAAGAACGTCCACGCGAAAGGCGAGGTCAGGCGGCGCCCCCTTGGGTGCGCGAACAATCGAGGCAAGGTGCACGACCGTGTCGATGCCGTACGTGCGAAACACGTTCGCCAAACCGGAGTCGCACACGTCTTGCTCAAGATAGACGACACCGGGGATCCTGTCGCCGTCAACGACCGGGCTCACATCTATCGCGATCAACGCTGAAAGATCGGCTTGGCGTTTGGCAAGCGCGGCAACGCAAAGCCGACCAACATAGCCGGCTGCGCCAGTGACGAGGATCGACGGAGCTTGCGTCACGAGCATGTTCCCTATGCAGCAATCGGGAGGCCGCGGTGCCAGGGCGGCATGATCCGCTCTTCGAGATGTGAACCCTGCATCGCATCGACGCAAAGCACCGCCGACAAAGCCGCACCGTCGACACCGCCACCCCACAGCCGCTTGCCGTACTGGTCGCCGGCAAAGAACAGACCTTCGACGTGCGGCGAACGCACGTCGGGTCTCTCGACGCCGACGGGGCGCCATAGTCCGTAGGCCTCGGGCGACGGCGTCCAGATAATGAACTCGCAGTCGCGCTCCCACGTCGGAAACGTCGTGCGCGCCCAAGACTCGCACAACTCGATGACACGGGACACCCGGCCGGCATTGCGCATTTCTTCGTCGGTGAGCGCTGTTGAGAAATAGAATTCCCGCTTACCTGGTGGCGCCCTACGCGCGTTGCCGTTACCCCAAGCCGTGAAGTCGCACATCACCATATCGACAGCGCCGATATAGCCTTCATTGCGGATGACGCCGGGCATATAAACGAAGCTGGCTTCCTCAAGGCCGATGTCGGGCATCACGCTCCGGTTCAAGCCACACCAACCGGTCAGAAGTCCCGCGCCCCAAAACTTCTGCTCAAGCAAAGCGACCCAGTCTGGCGGAAACCACCGGCGACGCAGCACCCTGAAGATGTACTTCGGGGGGATCGTGCACACCACGCGTTCAGCCGAGACGGTGCGATCTTCGCCGGTGCTACCGTGAGTCGGACCAATGCGAACGCCCGTGACGCGGCCATCGTCAATCAAGATCTCCTTAGTGGTTGTGTTGCGCGCAACGACCCCGCCATGCGCGGTGACTATGCGTTCGAAAGCTTGCGGGATCGCGATCGCGCCGGGCTCGTCGACCGTCCCGACCGAGCCCTTCACCAGATTCATCCCGATTTGTGCGGCGATCGTCATGTACCCGAGAAAATCGCCGGTCGGTGTCGTGTTCGGTTCGGCTTGCGCGGTTTGTGACGCGGCGAGGACTTTGATGTAATCGTAAGCCTCTGGATGCAGTCCGCGTTGTTCCAGCCAGGATTGCAGCGGTAAGGTCATGAGCTTGGCCAAATCGTCAAAGCTCGCCGCCGACATTTCGCGAAGCTGCGCCATTGTCGCGGTAAACCCTTCATGCGACATCCACGGATAGGCTTCGCCCTTGTGGACCTGGAATGCGCGGCCCGGCTTTCCTTCGCCGTCCCAGGCGACGAACCCAAGGCCGCGGTTGAGCGGCAGCCCGCATCCGACGCCGAAATGCTTCATCAGGCAAGCGACACGACTTTTGTTGCCCCAGAAGAGGCCGTGGCCGCCCGCTTCGAACGTTCTGCGGTCAAGCAAACCGCTTGCGAAAATCTCGTCGATGCCCGGCGTGCACTTGCCGAGATACGTGTGCGCGAAGGGCAGCGCCTTGCGAAACGTGCGTGCATCCATCTCGATGCCGTCAGCGACGACCTTGTTGCCCCGACCCACGAACGAGAGCGTTCGCCCGCCGATGAACGGCGCACGCTCAAGGACGAGGACCCGCTGTCTGAAGTCCCGGGCGAGTAACGCCGCTGTCCCAAGCCCAGCGACACCTGCGCCGACTATCACGACATCGAATTGCTCAGCAGAGGGCATCACATCCCGCCTCTCCCGACTCGGGTCTCGCTCTCGCGGTAGTCTGGGCACGCGGAGCCGATTGTGCTTTGCGGTAGATCAAGAGCAGCACGGCATGAAAGCATAAGGAAATGGGCCATGGGGCTGGTGACGTTTCCATCACGTTCGCGAGATATTGACCGCTTCCTCAATTAACCGTCGCCAAAGGTCCACAGCGTCGATTATCTTGATGACTATGAACTTCGCGTCAAAAGCCCGAGCTTGGTTGCCGCGTCTGCTGTTAATCGCAGCGGTAACGATTGGTCCGGCCGTTGTCGTTGCTGGCTGGATGCCTGTGGATGAGTACGCGACAGTCATGAACGACTCGACGCCCTGCGAGATGCCTTGCGACGATTGCGGCGACGGCAACTTGTCGACGGGATGTGTGACAGCGTGCGCAGGGCTTGTCGCGCCGATTCTGGCGGCGAGGGACATTGCACTACACGCGGCTCTGACGCCGCGCGCCCAGCGAGTTCCGAAAACGACGCTCTTTGGCCAAGTCCGAGAGCCTGATAAGCCTCCTCCCAGACTGATCCTCGCTTGAACTGATCTCATCCTCGCAACGCGCAAAACGCGCGCGAAGGTCACTGACACTCTCGCAAGGAATATCTGCACATGAACTCGTTTCAAACGCTTGCGCGCGTGGCATTTGCCGCGTTGGCTGCCTTCACACTGCTTTCGGCCTGTGGCCAAGCCAAGTCGCCGTATACGTTTTCTACAGTCACCAAAGTGGTCGCCATGGACGGCGACGCCGTCATCGACGTGCGCCTCGTGCACGAACCGACCGGTAAGCCGACCGAAAACGCGGTCATATTCGACAAGCGCTTCGACATGGGCCCCGATTCGATGGCGTCGATGACCGCGCCGGTCGAGGCGCAAGGATCACCTGCGCCGGGCGTCTATCGCTTCAAGGTCGCGCCCACAATGGAAGGCCGCTGGGCGTTGACCCTCAGCGCGAAGGTGCAAGGCGTCGCCGAGACGATCACCGGCACCGTCGTCGTTACGGCGCACTGACCATGCGCGCGAAAATCATTTGGAGTGCGGCCGCGTTCGCGCTGGCCGCGGTTGGCGGCGTGGCTTGGTGGCTGTGGCCAGCGCAAGAAACGCCGCAGCACGAAGCAGCGGCGTCCAACACTGGACCCATCCTCTACTACCAGGATCCATCCGGCGCACCGGATTATTCGCCGGTGCCAAAAAAAGATGCGCAAGGTCGCGACTATGTCCCCGTGCGCGCGCCAGCCAAGGTGCAACAGAAGGACGACAGAAGGGTCCTCTATTATCGAAATCCGATGGGCCTGGCCGACACCTCGCCGGTTCCGAAGAAAGATTCGATGGGGATGGATTACATCCCCGTCTACGCCGACGAGCGCCAGGACGAGCCGGGCACGGTGAAAATTGGGTTGGACCGCGTGCAGCGCCTTGGCGTGCGCACAGCGAAGGTCGTGCGACAGGCCATGAGCGAGACCGTGCTCCTGTCGGGCACGGTCACGGCCGATGAGCGTAAGCTCGGCGTTGTCGCGCTGAAGTTCCAGGCGAACGTCGTGAAGCTTCATGTCGCAGCGACAGGCGAAACGGTAAGGAAGGGACAGCCGCTTTTCGACATACAGAGCCCCTTTCTCCTCAGGTCGGAACTCGACCTCGCATTGGCGCTCAGGGCCCGCGATGTTGCCGAAGCACAGGGCGGCGTCGTCGCCAGTTCAAATGCGCGCGTCATCAAAGCGACACGCGATAGGCTGCGCCTTTACGAAGTGCCCGAAGCGGAGATCGAGCGCCTCATTCGCACGAACGCGCCGACCGGTTCGGTTACGTGGTACGCGCCGCAGGCAGGCGTCGTCATCGAAAAGCCGATCGTCGCCGGCATGCAGGCCGAACCCGGCGCGACGCTCTATCGCTTAGCCGATCTCTCGAACGTCTGGGTGATCGCCGAAGCGCCGGAGAGCGTACTGGCCATCGCGCGTCCCGGCGCAGTCGCGCGCATAACGCTAAACGCGTTCCCGGGAAAGACATTCGAAGGCAAGGTCACGTTCGTTTATCCCGAGGTGTCGATGACGACGCGGACCGCGAAAGTGCGCATCGAGCTCGCGAACCGCGAGGGCGTTCTGCTTCCCGGCATGTTCGCTTCGGTCGAGGTGATAAGCCCGCCGGCCGCGCCCGCTCTCGCCGTCCCAGACAGCGCGCTCATCGATTCCGGCGCACGCCAAATCGTGCTCATTGCGCGCGGCGAGGGGCGCTTCGAGCCGCGCGCCGTCACTGCCGGGCGCCGCGCGAACGGCATGATCGAGATCGCCTCGGGCCTCAACGGCGACGAAGAGGTCGTGACCTCGGCGACGTTTCTGATCGACGCCGAAAGCAACCTTCGTGCGGCGCTGCAGACGTTCACGGCGGGCGCGCCGCCGGCGATGGAGAAACCCCAATGATCGCCGGCATCATCCGCTGGTCGGCGGGCAATCTGCTGCTCGTGCTCGTCGCGACGGCTTTGGCGACGGTCGCCGGTGTTTACGCGCTCGTCACCACGCCGGTAGACGCGATCCCCGACCTCTCCGACACGCAAGTCATTGTCTATACGGAGTATCCGGGCCAGGCACCGCAGGTGATCGAGGATCAGGTCACCTATCCGCTGACGACCGCGATGCTGAGCGTGCCGAAGTCGCGCGCGGTGCGCGGCTTTTCCTATTTCGGCGTCAGTTTCGTCTACGTGATTTTCGAGGACGGCACCGACCTCTATTGGGCGCGAAGCCGTGTGCTCGAGTATTTGAACGCGGCCGCTCGCCGTCTGCCCGCGGGCGTTACGCCGACGCTCGGGCCCGACGCGACCGGCGTCGGCTGGGTCTATCAATATGCGATCGAGCACCCAACGCTGAACCTCGCCGAGACCCGCACGCTGCAAGATTGGTACGCGCGCTTCGCCGCCGCCAAGGCCGACGGCGTCGCCGAAGTGTCCAGCGTCGGCGGCCTCGTCAAGCAGTACAACGTCGTCGTGGATCCAAAGCGCCTGCTGGCGCTGGGTCTGACCCTTGACGACGTGCGCAAGGCGATCGCCGGTTCGAACCGCGACGTCGGCGGGCGCGTCGTCGAACTCAGCGAGACCGAGCACGCCGTGCGCGGCCGGGGCTATCTCAAAGGCGCCGGCGATATCGAGGCGATCGCGCTGAAGTCGATGGGCGGTGTGCCGGTCACGATCAAAGACGTGGCCCGTGTCGAGATCGGGCCCGACGAGCGGCGCGGCGTCGCGGAACTGAACGGCGAGGGCGAGGTCGCGGCCGGTATCGTCGCTCAGCGTCAGGGCGCGAACACGATCGACGTCATTGCGGCGGCGAAACAGGCGCTCGACGCCGTGTTGCCGAGCCTGCCCGAAGGTACGCGTATCGTGCCGGTCTACGACCGCTCCGACCTGATCGCGCGCGCGATCGCGACGCTCGAACGCACGCTGACGGAAGAGAGTATCATCGTGGCGCTCGTCTGCATCGTCTTCCTGTTGCATGTCCGCAGCGCGCTCGTCGCGATCATCATGCTGCCCGTCGGCGTGCTGCTGGCTTTCGCTGGGATGAAGGTTTTGGGCCTCAGCTCCAATATCATGAGCTTGGGCGGCATCGCGATCGCGATCGGCGCGATGGTCGACGCCGCGATCGTGATGATCGAAAACGCGCACAAGCATATCGAACGGTTGAAGCCGGGCGAGTCCCGCGCGGCCGCAATCGTGGATGCGGCTGTCGAAGTCGGTCCGTCGCTGTTTTTCAGCCTCTTGATCATCACGGTCTCGTTCCTGCCGATCTTCGCCCTCGAGGCGCAGGAAGGTCGCCTGTTTCACCCGCTCGCCTTCACGAAAACGTCCGCGATGGCAGCCGCCGCGTTATTGTCGGTGACGTTGGTGCCCGCGCTGATGGTGTTGTTCATCAAGGGCAAAATTCGCAGTGAGGCTGAGAACCCGATCAACCGCGTCCTGATCGCGCTCTATCGTCCAATCATCCGCGCCGTGCTGTATGCGCGCCTGATCACGATCGGTGTCGCGCTTGTCGTGCTCGCGGCTTCGGTGTGGCCGCTGATGCGCATCGGCTCGGAATTCATGCCGACGTTGAACGAGGGCACCCTGTTCTACATGCCGACCACTTTGCCCGGCCTTTCGGTGACGAAGGCAAGTGAGCTCGTGCAGACGCAAAACAAGATCATCAAGTCTTTCCCCGAAGTTGCCTCCGTTTTCGGGAAGGCCGGGAGGGCGCAGACCGCGACCGACCCTGCGCCGCTCGAAATGTTCGAGACTGTCGTCAACCTGAAACCCGAAAGCGAATGGCGTCCCGGCATGACGACGGACAAGCTGATCGCGGAAATGGACGCCAGCCTGCAATTTCCCGGCGTTTCGAACGCCTGGACGATGCCGATCAAAGCGCGCATCGACATGCTCTCGACCGGTATCCGCACGCCCGTGGGCGTTAAAGTGATCGGGCGCTCGCTTGCCGAAATCGAGACGGCGGCACGTGACATCGAACGCGTGCTGCGCAGCGTGCCGGGCACGGCCAGCGCGTTTTCAGAGCGCATCGGTGGCGGCTACTACCTCACGATCGAACCCGACCGGCGCGAACTGGCGCGTTACAGCCTTAGCGTCGACGACGTGCAGGACACGATCGCGATGGCCCTTGGAGGTGAGGCGGTCACGACCACGGTCGAGGGCCGCGAACGGTATGGTGTCAACATTCGCTATCCGCGCGACATGCGCTCCGATCCCCAGACGATCGCACGCCAGGTCATCGTACCGATGGCGTCAGGCGGTGGCGTGCCGCTTGGTCAAGTCGCGAAGATCAAGCTCGAACAGGGTCCGTCGACGATCCGCACCGAAGACGCGCAGCTCGCGGCTTACGTCTTCGTCGACGTACGCGACCGCGACCTCGGCGGCTACGTCGCCGAAGCGCGTGAAGCGGTCGCGCGCGAGGTGAAGTTTCCGCCCGGCGTCTACCCGATCTGGAGCGGCCAGTTCGAGTATCTGGAACGCGCCGCGGCGAAGCTCATGATCGTCGTGCCGGTGACGCTCCTCATCATCTTCCTTTTGCTGTACTTGAACTTCGGACGACTGGCAGAAACGTTGATCGTCATGGCGTCCGTTCCGTTTGCACTCGTCGGCGGCTTGTGGCTCATGTACGCGCTGGGCTTCAACTTCAGCGTCGCCGTCGCGGTCGGATTCATCGCGCTTGCAGGCGTCGCCGCGGAAACCGGCGTTGTTATGCTGATCTACCTCGACCACGCGCTTCGCGTCCATCGTGAGCGCGCGGCAGAAGAGGGTCGTCCGCTGTTGTTGGCCGACGTCAACGCTGCGGTCATGGAAGGCGCCGTCGAGCGCGTGCGTCCAAAGCTCATGACCGTCGCCGCTATCATGGCGGGGCTTCTCCCTATCATGTGGTCGACGGGCGCCGGTTCGGAGATCATGCAACGGATCGCGGTGCCGATGATCGGTGGCATGGTCTCGTCCACGGTTCTAACGCTGATCGTCATCCCGGCGCTTTACTCGCTCGCGAAGGCCGTGCGGACGTCGCATGCGAGGAGCGAGGTTCCTGCTTAGCTCATTGAGCCGGGTTCGCGGTAAGGGCGACAAATGTTCGCGGCAGTTCGCTCGCTTGGTGACACCGTGGTGACACGCGCCTGTCGCGCGCCGGCGGGACCGCTGCTAACCCATTGATATTGGGTGGAATGCGCGGCCGGGCATTCCTTCGCCGTCTCAGGCAACGAACCCAAGCCCGCGATTGAGTTGCGTCGGGCACGCGCTGCCGAAGTGCCGCATCAGGCATTCAATGCGACTCTTGTTGCCCCAAAACAGACCATGCCCGCCCGCTTCAAATGTTCGGCCGTCGAGCAATCCGCGGTCGAAAATCTCTTCAACGGGGTGTGCACTTTCCGAGATGCGTATGCGCGAAGGGAAGTGCCTTTCGAAATGCTCGCGCGTCCATCTCGAAGAGTCGCGAATTATAGCGTAACGCTCGCGCTTACGTTCGCAATTCTCGCACCCTCTATCCAAACGCGGTTCCTGCTTGTGCTTGTCCATGTATCCTAAGAACTGCGGCCCGCTGCTTCGCATCAAGCCGCGCGCTTCATGCTAAGGCGCTCCGATGGTAAGCGATCGATGTCTGGCGCTTTTGTTCGCCGCGGCCTCTGCTGCTGCACGTTCCTTTCTGTATTTTTCGAGAATGATTTCAGGATCTCCGACGACGAACTGTACGCCGACACGCTCGTCGTCTTTCTGCGTGAAACTTAGTAGCGACAGGAGTGCATTCAGCGCCCAACGTTCACCTTTGGCGGCTTTGTTGACGATCTGTTTGACGATCAGGGCGCGCTTGGACAGGTGCAGGTTCTTACCCTGATCGGCGATCGTCACCACCGAGTCTAGTTCATCGATGGCCAATTTGTAGAAGCTCTCGCTTGTGACGACCTTCTTGGGCCTGCCCTTCGGGTTGCCGCTCTGGCCCTTTTTGAACTGCTTGTCCTTTGGTGGCTTGCGATAGCCGATTTCGTAGTTGGTGGACTTGCGTTTCATCAAGGCACCTCAACACGAGACTTGCGCACGTCGTCGAAGGCCTGTCCGGTGGCTCGAAGGCGAGCCACAAGGCCAAAGCTCTGCTTCAGCCTGCCGATCGTCGTGTCGACGAACCTCGGGTCGATCTCGATCCCAAAGCACCGCCGCCCGGTCTGCTGCGCTGCGGCCAGCGTCGTACCGCTGCCGGCGAAGGGATCGAGCACAATGTCGCCCCGGTTCGAGCAGTCCCTGATGGCGTCGGCCACCAGGGCGACCGGCTTGACCGTCGGGTGAAGGGACAGGGCGCGATTTCGGGCCTTCCCGACCGACGTGGCGCCGGCATAGCGCCAGACGTTGCTGCGGCTTCGGCCATGCCGGCCGAGTTCGACATTGTTGATGTGCGGCGTACTACCATTGCGGGCGACGAGCACAAGTCCGTGCTGAGACCTGTAGAGGCTGCCCATTCCGGCGTTCGGCTTGACCCAAACGGCCAGATTGATCGGCTCGAGCACGTCCTGGGCGGCACTGAGCAATTCGTGGAGGTGCCGCCAATCCATGCAGATGAAGACGACTGCCCCTAGCTCTGCGTGCGAGGCGACCAGTTCCAGCGAGTTGCGCAGGAAAGCGGTAAACTCCGCCGGTGTCATTTCACCAGAGGCCATCGCAAACTCGTCGCGCTTTATGGCGCCCCGGCCGCCGACATGGCCCTGAACCGGCACATTGTAGGGTGGGTCGGCAAACACCAGTCGCGCGCGATCCGTCTCGAGCAATTCGGCATAGGTTTTCGAGTCGCGCGCGTCACCGCAGATGAGCCGATGGGTGCCAATTTCCCAGATATCGCCTGCCTCCGTCACTGGCGGCTCGTCCGCGCTCCACTCGTGGAGGACCGGCTCGATGAGGTTGTCCTCCGAGGCGTCGCCGATGAGGATGTCGAGTTCGCCCATCGAAAAACCCGTCACCGTGAGGTCGGCACCGAGACTTAGCTCCAGTTCGCGCAGTTCGATGGACAAGAGTTCTGGGTCCCAGCCCGCCGCCTCCGCGATCTTGTTGTCGGCGAGGCGCAGGGCGCGCACTTCCGCTGGCGACAGGTGATCCACGCACAACGTCGGAACGGTTTCGAGCCCAAGCAGTCTTGCCGCGGCAAGCCGGCCATGCCCGGCAATCACGACGGCGCCGCTGTCGATCAAAATAGGTGAAACGAACCCGAACCGACGGATGCTGGCCGCGATCTGTTTGATCTGCCTTTTAGAATGCGTACGGGCGTTGCGTTCGTATGCACGAAGCTCTTTCGTATTTAGTTGGATGACACAAGGTGATGTCTGCATTTGAGTCCCCGCGTGTCGCATTGGCAACGCACAAAGTGCTTCGCCTCAGTGGTGCGACAGCTAGTAGTTGCGAACCTTGGCCCCTTGCTGGGGTTCGCGGTGCGGGCGGTTTAGTGGGGACTCTTCGCCGGAACGGATCCTGATCTACGTCGCCAAATACCGCAAGGTTACATTTTTGGGCTGGAGGCGATTTGGCGGTGCGCAAAGCTGCGCAAAGCATTGCCTGAACGTTGGCTGTTACGCGCAAAGCAATCCCTGATTTCGTCCGGCGAAATCGCTGTTCCGCAGTTAGGGAATACGCGTTCGAAAATGGGCAGAAATGCGCGCGCAATTACTATCGCACGCGCCCGATCTCGGTGTCGAAATCGAATTCATCCCAGCTTTCTGCTCCGTATCAGGGAAACAGGCATGAGCAGGGTGACGACTGGACTACGCCGTGTACCATTCACCCTTCCCCAAACGCCGCGATACACGCCGAAGCGCGCCTAAATCCGGGCCGCACGAAGGCGCAGCGCGTTGGCGATCACGCTGACCGAACTCAGCGCCATCGCGGCCGCAGCGATGATGGGGCTGAGCAGAACTCCGAACACCGGATAAAGCACGCCCGCCGCAATCGGCACCCCGGCGGCGTTGTAGACGAACGCGAAGAACAGGTTCTGCCGGATATTGCCCATCACCTGGCGCGAAAGGCGCCGCGCCCGCACGATCGCCGAAAGGTCGCCCTTCACGAGCGTGACGCCCGCACTTTGGATGGCGACATCGCTGCCCGTTCCCATCGCAATGCCGACATCGGCGGCTGCGAGCGCGGGCGCGTCGTTTACGCCGTCGCCTGCCATCGCAACTTTGCGGCCTTCGGAGCGTAGCCTGGCGACCACTTCGTTCTTCTGATCGGGCAGCACGTCGGCGATCACCTCGTCGATGCCGAGCCGCCGCGCGACCGCATCCGCCGTCGTCCGGTTGTCGCCCGTCAGCATGACGACGCGCACGCCCGACGCCTTCAACTGCGCGATGGCGTCTGCCGACGTTGCTTTGATGGGATCCGCCACGCCGATGACGCCGACGGCAGCGCCGTCGATGGCGACATAGATCGCGGTAGCGCCCTCTTGGCGAAGGCGATTTGCGGCACCGTCCAGCGGCGCCGCTTCAATCTTGAGGTCGCCGAGCAAGCGGGCATTGCCGAGCGCAAGCTTTCGCCCCTCGACGATGCCCGTGGCGCCTTTGCCTGTGACCGCCCCGAAAGCATCGACGGCGGGGAGCGTCAGGTTGCTGTCCTGCGCGGCGCGCACGATCGCGGCCGCAAGCGGATGCTCGCTCGATCGCTCGATCGCAGCCGCAAAGCGCAGCAGATCGTCCCGGCCGATCGGCCCTAGGGCCTCGACCGCAACGACTTTGGGTCGCCCCTCGGTCAACGTGCCGGTCTTGTCGACGACCAGCGTGTCGATCTTCTCAAGGCGTTCGAGGGCTTCCGCATCCTTGATCAGAACGCCCGCCTGCGCGCCGCGTCCGACGCCGACCATGATGGACATCGGCGTTGCAAGCCCGAGCGCGCAGGGGCACGCAATGATCAACACCGCGACCGCCGCGATGAGCCCGAAACTGAATCGCGGCTCGGGGCCCCACACGGACCATGCGACGAACGCCGTAACGGCCACCGCAATTACTGCCGGCACGAACCAGCCCGAGACCTGATCCGCCAGGCGCTGAATGGGCGCGCGGCTGCGCTGCGCCTTTGCGACCATGTCGACGATCTGCGCCAGCAGCGTCTCGCGTCCCACTCGCCGCGCTTCCATGACAAAACTGCCCGTCTGATTGATGGTTCCGCCCGTGACTCTGTCGCCGTTCGACTTTGCGACCGGAATAGGTTCGCCCGTGACCATCGACTCGTCGACGTTGCTCCGCCCTTCGACGATATTACCGTCGACGGGAACGCTCTCGCCGGGGCGCACCCGCAGCCGGTCGCCCTTCGAGACTTGATCGAGCGCGACGTCTTCGTCGGCGCCGTCCTGCCGCACGCGACGAGCGGTCTTGGGCGCCAGATTAAGCAGCGCCCGGATAGCCCCGCCGGTGCTCTCGCGAGCGCGCAATTCCAGCACCTGTCCAAGCAACACCAGAACCGTGATAACGGCAGCCGCCTCGAAATAGACGGCGACCGCCCCGCCCATGACGTGGAAGGCGGCCGGGAACATCTGCGGCGCAACGGTCGCCACGAAGCTGTAGAGCCAAGCAACGCCGGTCCCCATCGCGATCAGCGTGAACATATTCAGGCTACGATTCACGATCGACTGCCAACCGCGCACGAAGAACGGCGCACCCGCCCAAAGCACGACCGGCGTCGCGAACGCCAGCTGCAACCAATTCGAGTTCTGCTGGCCGAGCCACGACGCAAGCCCGGTCAAATGCCCACCCATCTCAAGCGCGACGGCCGGGAGGCTGAGTGCAAGCCCGATCCAAAAGCGCCGGGTCATATCGACGAGTTCGCCGCTCGGCCCTTCTTCGACATGGGTTGCATCCTCTGGCTCCAGCGCCATACCGCAGATCGGACAGGATCCAGGCCCAACTTGGCGGACTTCGGGATGCATCGGGCAGGTATAGATGACGCCCGGCTTTGGTGGGGGCGCCGGCGCACGTTGTTCGCTCGGCACCAGGTACTTCGCGGGATCGGCGACGAACTTCTCCCGGCACCGCGCAGCGCAGAAATGATACGTTACGCCCTGATGCTCGGTATGATGGGGCGATTTCGTAGGATCGACGCTCATCCCACAAACAGGGTCGCGCGCGAGCGGGGTTTCCCGCGAGGCGCCGCCCTTGTGGTGGTGGCTATGGCCGCAGGCGTCCGCCATCAGAGAATTTCCTTCGTTTCCACTTGCAATGTATACCCCCAGGGGGTATATTTCAAGCATGAAACCAGAAACAAAAAAGATCTGCGCGACGCGTCTCAAGCGTATCGAGGGGCAAGTCCGAGGGCTTCTGAAGATGGTGGATGACGATCGGTACTGTATCGACGTGATCACGCAAGTTCAGGCCATCGCGGCCGCGCTGAAGAAGGTCGAAGACGAAATCCTGCGCGATCACGTCTCGCACTGTATCGAGCACGCGATCGTCAGCGGCGATAAGAAAGCGCAACGCGACAAGGTCGAAGAGCTGCTGACCGTGCTGGCGCGCACCCGCTAGACGGCGCGCTACCAAGCCCCTCTCAGCGTCACGAACGCGGCGACGGCATCTTCCCCCGAAACGCCGCCCGCATTCTGTTGGTACATTGCGCTCGCCTGCAGCATAAGACCATCGCCCACCCGAGCGCTGTAGCCGAGCTCGACGTCGGTTTCCGGCGCGGAAGTCGCGAGGTTCAGCACCTCCGTCGTGTAGACGATGTCGCGCGTTTCGGTCACGCCCGTCGACGCCGTTACGACGGCAGTTCCCGCCGTGATATGCAACGGCCGCGAGAGGGCGATACCGAGAGAATCGTAGTCGCCGAACACGCCCCGCTTCGCCAGCGCGACGCCATAGGCCTGCGCTTCGATCCCGGAGAAGCTCCGGACAAGACCGTCGGCGACCGGAGTCGCTTCGGTCCAGCCCCGCGACCAGGACGCGGTCGCAACCCAATCCTGCCCGAGGTCGAACCGAGCACCAAACCCAAGCGACGTCGTCGAAGCGTGCGACGTCAGCGCCAACGCGCCCGCTTCCTCGCCGCCCAGCATGCTGTTGGCCTCATCGCTTTGCGCGACATTGATGCCCGCCACAGCCCACGGCGCAAATGTCCAGCTCAGCGCGGCGACCGTGTTCTCAGCCGATCGCACATGCGAGGTGTCTTGCGCCAGGTATGCGGCGGCTTCCTCGGCGGTTAGAACCTCATCCTCGAAGCCGAAGATCTCCCGCTGCGTGCGCGCGTGCCCGAACGAGAGCGCGAGCGTGTCGCTCAGGGCGATGTTCGCTCCCAAAAGCGCTGCGTCTTGCGTGAGCGCCATGAACGGCGAATTCAACGCCGACGCAGATAGGAAGAGGCCGTCATAGGCATCGCTCGCGGCGAGATCGAGCGCATTCAGCTGACCCTGCGGCGCTGCATTATGCCCCACAATGAGCGTCGCGTCGTCGCTGAGGCGCGCTCGAACGACGGCGTCGCTAAGCGTGCTATGCGCACTGCCGCCCAAAACCGCGTTGGGCGTTTCATCCGAAACGAAGCCCGCAACGCTAAACCCGTCGCCAGCGTAGGAAACGCTGCGCCAAAGGCTTGAGCCTTGCGTCACGAAACCGTCAAGGCTAAGCGCCGCGCTCCCGACGGCCGCGCTCAAATCGGTGCGGTAGTCGCGGCCGTAGGAGTCGAAAAACACGACCTCTTTGGCGATCTTCGAAGCGCCGATGCCGTGCACAAGCGCACCGGAAAGTGCGGCTGTGCCGACGCCTGCGGTGCCCGAGAAACTCGCCGTCGTAGCGCCCGATGTCGCGACCGTCTGCGTTCCGAGCGGCGCAAGTGCCGCTTGCAGATTCGCAAGACCGCGCCCGTAGACGGCATCCGTTCCCGGTGCGCCCAAATCCGTCGCCGACTGGAAGAGAATGCTCGTCACCTGCTGCGGCGTGAGATAAGGCGCCGCCGCAAACACGCGCGCCGCGACGCCGGAGACGTAAGGCGTCGCCATCGAAGTTCCCGACATGGAGGCGTAACCCCCGCCAAAATAGGTCGAGACGATGTTCTGCCCGGGTGCGACCAGGAACACGTCCCTGAAGCACGTGGTTCTGCCGCCGGAGGCGACACATCCGCCGTTGCCGGGCGTCTGCGAGAACGACGAGATGACGTTCGTGGGTCCGACAGAGCCCACGATGATCATGCTGCCGACGATCCCCGCTTGCGTTGCGTACGCCGCGGGATAGCCGGGGGCCAACGCATTGCCGCCATTGCCCGCCGCGGCAACGATCACCGACGTGGCAGCAGCCTGGCTCAGCGGGCTCAAATAGATGCTCGATGGCGACGGCCCGCCAAGGCTCATGTTGATCACGCGCGCACCTTGCGAAGCGGCGTAGGTGATGCCGCTCGCGACGGCCGAGTCGCTGCCGCTCCCGCTCGCTGAGAGCACCTTGACGGGCAGAATGAGAGCGCTGGGCGCAACCCCGGTGGTGCCGGTGCCGTTCGCGGCCGCAGCCACAATGCCGGCCACATGTGTGCCGTGCCCGTGATTGTCGTCGCCGCGGGCTGCCGCGCCGGAGCAAACCGTCGTACCGCCGAAGCACGCGCCGCCGACAATGCGCCCGGCAAACTCCGGATGATCGAGGTCGACGCCCGTGTCCACGATCGCGACGACGATCTGCGAACCGCCGGACGGCGGTGGGGGCGGCGGTGGCGGCGGCGGCCGGCGTCTGCGCACGACGGCCTGCGGCATCGCTAACGGCTGCGCGTTTTCGACAGCCGTCAGCAGGAGAGCGTCCTGCGTCTCGGACGCCTCACGCTCGGCCATTCCATAAACCCATTGCTGCGACTCGGCAGCAGCGGCGAACGGCAACGCGCTCGCACTGGCAGCCAGCAAGGCAATACGGCGCAACAACGTCATGGGCGGTTCCTCGAATCGAACCGCCATCCTGCCCGGACCATCCTAATGGAGTGTTTGCCGAACCGGCGCATTTCGCCGGATTGAGTCGCTTAACAAGCCGTTAGCGGCTCACGCGCAAGGCCCCAGCAAATGAATTCCAAACGGGCTGCGAACGGATAGAGTGGCGCAAGTCGCTCAACGGACTCGTTTTCATGCCATCGCAATCCGCGGAAGTTCTGACCTCATGAGCCTCGCGGCAATCTCCACCGGCGAATTCGTTGCCTTAGGCCTGGCTGTCGGCCTCTCCGGTCTCATCGCGGGCACCGTCGCGGGTCTGCTCGGTGTCGGCGGCGGGATCGTCCTCGTGCCGGTTCTCTATCAAGCGCTAGGCTTCTTGGGTGTGGACGAAACGGTGCGCATGCCGCTTGCAGTCGGCACCTCGCTCGCCACGATCATTCCGACCTCGATCCGCTCCACCTTGAGCCACAACAAGAAGGGCGCGGTCGATTGGGATGTCCTGCGCAATTGGGCGCTGCCGACATTCGCGGGCGTCCTCGTCGGCACGTGGCTCATCAACCTGATCGGGGGTAAGGGGCTGACCGGCGTATTTGCCGCCGGCGCCGGCGTGCTCGGCCTCTTCATGCTCTTCGGCCGCGAAGAGTGGCGCCTCGGCAACGACATCCCGAAGGGGCTCTGGAGTTGGCCGCTTGGACTCGCGAACGGCTGCCTCTCGGTGATGATGGGGATCGGCGGCGGCACGTTCGGCGTGACGGTGATGACGCTGTTCGGCGCCGCCATTCACCGCGCGGTGGCGACGGCGGCGGGTTTCGGTCTGATCATCGCCGTACCGGGTGCGCTCGGCATGATTGCGAATGGCTGGAACGCGGGCGGGCTTCCGCCTTACTCGCTAGGTTATGTGAGCTTGATAGGCCTCGCGCTCATTGTCCCGGCGACCATCGTGGCTGCACCGTGGGGTGTCGCGCTCGCGCACAGCCTCTCGCGGCGCGCACTGCGGCTTGCGTTCGGCGCGTTCCTCTGTCTGACGGCGGCCCGGATGGCGTGGGCTTATCTCAGCTAGACCTGCGCGCCTGCGCGTTCGGTCTTCACCTGGCTCATCTTGATCGTGGGCATGTAGAGCAGCAGGCACGACGCCACGAATACCGACGAATAGGTGCCGATCGCGATACCCCAGAGGATCGTGGCCGCAAACCCGAACAGAGCTTCGCCGCCGAACAGGATCAGCGGAATAACGGACAATGCCGTCGTGAAGCTCGTCAGGAACGTCCGCGACAGCGTCTGGTTCGTCGAAAGATTGATCAGCTCGCCGAGCGGCATCTGCCGGAACTTGCGCCGGTTCTCGCGGATCCGGTCGAACACCACGACGGTGTCGTTAATAGAATAGCCGGCGAGCAGCAGAAGGGCCGCGATCGAGGTGAGGTTGAAATCGAACTGAAACAGCGAATACATGCCGACTGCAACCAGCACGTCGTGCCCCGTGGCAAGCATGCCCGCGACGCCGAACTGCCACTCGAACCGGAACCAGACATAGACGGCGATCATCAAGATGGCGAGCACGGTCGCAATGACACCGGTTTGGAACAGCTCGCCCGACACCTTGGGACCGACGGCCTCCTGCCGGTCGATCTTGAACGAGGGCCCAAGCGCTTGTTTGATCTTGTTCGCGGCTTCCTGCTCTTGCCCCGTCACCTGCTGCGACGGCTGCACGCGAATGAGCACGGCCTTATCGGTGCCGAAATTCTGCAGCGCCACTTCGCCAAAGCCGAGCGTGCCGAGCTTTTCCCGCAAAGCGCCGAGATCGATCGTCTTTTCGCTTGAAGCCTCGATCACCACGCCGCCCGTGAAGTCGATGCCGAGATTGAGCCCCTGGACATAGAGCGAGACGATCGTAGCCACGACAAGCAGCCCGTCGACCGCAAACGCGACCAACCGCCGTCCGACAAAGTCGATATTGGTGTTGTCGGGAATGATCGTAAGGCGCGCCATGGGTGCTCGTAATCTTGCTGGAAGGAAGGCCGTGAAAGGCGGCGGATTAGAGCGGCAGAAGCAAGCCCTTACAACCCCGAAAGAACGGCAGTTTTGCGCCAAATGCCGCGGGGTCGGGCCTTAACGAATAGCGGTTGAAGCAACAAATCTTTACAGAGCCGCAAAGTGCACGAAACGCGGGGCGCGCATCTCTGATGCCGGGGCATGAGCCCAAACTGACGGAGAAGAACTATGACAGACGAAACCAAACCCACCCGCCGCGGCTTCGGCTTCGCAGCCTTGATCGGCGCTGCGATCGTCGGCCTCGTGGGTGGCGGCCTTGCCACCTCGGCGATGGGGCACGGCGGCTTTGGCCCGAGGCATTGGGGCGGCGGCCATCACGGCGGCGGCTGGGGTCACCACCGTATGCACGGGCCGGTGAGCCCTGAGCGCGCGAAGGAACATGCAGCCCATATGGTCGAGCGCTTTGCCTGGCACGTCAACGCGACAGCCGAGCAGAAGCAGAAGCTGACCGTGATCGCGCAATCGCTCGCGACCGACATGCAGCCGATGCACCAGAAGATGCAGGACGTCCGCAAGCGTGGCATCGAGCTCCTGCGTCAGCCGACGGTTGATCGCGCGGCAGTCGAGGCCTTCCGCGCCGAGCAGATCGCCTCCGCCGACGCGGCCAGCAAGCGCCTCGCCCAAGCGTTGGCCGACGCGGCCGAGGTTCTGACGCCCGAGCAGCGCGCCAAGCTTGCGCAACACTGGGACTTCTGATGGCGTGCGGTCGGCTCGAAGGACAACAACGGTGGCCGACCGCATTCTTCTGATCGAAGACGACCCGCGCCTGGCCCGGATGGTCGACGACTATCTGGCCGGCGCGGGCTTTCGCGTGACCCACGTTGCGGCCGGCCGCAGCGGCCTCGCCCTCGCGCAGCGCGAAAGCTTCGACGCGATCGTACTCGACCTCATGCTCCCCGACATGGATGGTCTCGAGGTCTGCAAGGAGCTCCGGGCGAAAGCACAAACGCCCATCCTGATGCTGACCGCCAGAGGCGACGCGATGGACCGCATCGTCGGCCTCGAAATGGGCGCCGATGACTACCTGCCGAAGCCGTTCGAACCGCGCGAGCTCTTGGCGCGCCTGCGCGCGATCTTGCGGCGCGCGAACATTGCGCCGGCGAACACGCTCCGCTTTGGAAGATTGGAAATCGACAGAGACGCGCGCGAAGTGCGCATCGACGGCGCCGCGCGCACGCTCACCGGCTACCAATACGCGATAATCCTCGCTATGGCCGAGCGCGCCGGCCGCGTGCTCTCGCGCGACGCGTTGTTCGATCTCGTCAAGGGCGAGTCCATCGAAGCCTTCGACCGTTCGATCGACGTGCACATCTCGCGCATCCGCGCGGCGATCGAAGACAACCCGAAGGCCCCGCGCCGCGTGCTCACTGTCCGCGGTGCCGGCTACGTCTTTGCGAAGGCGCAAGACTGATGCGTATCTTCAATCGGCTCTTCGTCAAGGTCTACCTTACGATCGTGGCCAGCCTTCTGATCGCGGTCGTCGCTTCGGCGCTCGTCTTCCGCTCGGGGCCAGAGGCCGATCAAGCGCGCAGCGCTTTCCGCATGGCGGGCGGTGTCCTCACCGCTTCGCTCGCCGACCCTGCCGCGTCGCCCGAGGCGCAGCGTGCCGCCGTCGAACGCCTCGCCCACCTCATCAATGCCGACCTCGCACTCTACAGCACCGATGGAGCGCTGATCGCATCTGCCGGCGAGCCGCTGCCGCCGCCCCGCGACGTTGAGAACGACGACAACGACGATCGTTGGATTCGCCACGGCCGCCGCCACGTGTGGACATTGCCGCTGAGCGACGGGCGCTCCGTCGTCGTACGCCCGCCCTTCGAGCACGGACGCCGCGGCCTTGGATTCTTCAGCCACCTCGCCATCGTCGCACTCTTGCTCGCGCTCGCAGCCTACCCGGTCGTACGCGGCATAACGGGACGTCTGGAGCGTCTGCAAATGGGCGTCGAAAAGCTGGGCGCAGGCGACCTCACAGCCCGCGTGGAGATCGAAGGCAAAGACGAAGTTGCGGGCGTCGCCGAAAGCTTCAACCGCGCGGCCAGCCGCATCGAGGAGTTGGTCAAAGCGCACAAGATGCTGCTCGCCAACGCTTCGCACGAGTTGCGCACGCCGCTGACGCGCCTGCGCATGGGTATCGAGCTTTTGAAGGAGAAGGCCGATCCCGCACGCAAAGCCGACCTCGAGCAAGACATTGCCGAACTCGATCAACTGATCGACGAGATACTGCTTTCAAGCCGCCTCGACGCGATGGATCGCCTCGACCGGACGGAGCCTGTCGACCTCCTGGCACTCGCGGCTGAAGAAGGGGCGCACTATGAAGGCGCATCGGTCGCCGGAACTCCAGTCATGGTGCAGGGTGACGCGCGCCTCCTGCGCCGCCTCATCCGCAACCTGCTCGAAAACGCCAAGCGCCACGGCGCGCCGCCTATTGAGGTTGCCGTGGCGGCGGAACCCGCGGCCGCAACGCTCGCGGTCAGCGACCACGGCCCCGGCATCGCCGATGCCGATCGCGCCCGCATCTTCGAACCGTTCTTCCGCAAGGCGGGAAGCGCATCCACAGGCGCGGGCTTAGGCCTCGCGCTCGTCCGCCAGATCGCCCGCCGCCACGGCGGTGACGTAACGGTCGAGACGCGCGATGACCGCGCGACCTTCGTCCTGAGGTTGCCGCGCTAGCCCCGTTGCGATGGCAGCGGCAGATGGCTACCGTGCCCGCAACAACGACAATCACCTCAAGGGCGGAAACTTCATGACATCGGAGAACTCACGTCTCGCGCTGGTGGCGGCCGCAGTCGCTCTCGTGCTGGCGATTCCAATCCTCGGCCGCACGTTCGGCGGTCCGCCGACGACCATCGGCGACGTCGTCGAAGGCACGACGCCTGTCGACGTCAGCAAGGCACAGGCCGTCGCGCGCCGCATCGGCAGCGCCGTCAACAAGCTCGACGGCGCCCGCGTGGTCGCCGCCGACAGCGAGCCGCAGAACTGGCTTGCTCACGGCCGCACCTATGGCGAGCAACGCTTCTCGCCGCTGGACAAGATCAACACCACGAACGTGAAGGATCTAGGCCTCGCCTGGACCTACAACACCGGCACAATCCGCGGCCTCGAAGCCTCGCCCATCGTCGTCGACGGCGTGATGTTTGCGACCGGCTCGTGGAGCAAGGTCTACGCGCTCGACGCGAAGTCGGGTGAGGAACTGTGGACCTACGATCCCGAAGTGCCCGGCGAAACCGGCCGCAAGCCCTGCTGCGACGTCGTCAACCGTGGCGTCGCCGTTTGGAAGGGCCGCGTCTATGTCGGCACGCTCGACGGCAGGCTCGTCGCGCTCGATGCAAGAAGCGGCAAGCCGATCTGGGAAGTCCAAACCGTCGATCGCAACAAGCCCTACACAGTCACCGGCGCCCCGCGCATCGTGAAGGGCAAGGTGATTATCGGCAACGGCGGCGCCGAGCTTGGTGTGCGCGGCTACATCACCGCCTACGATGCGGAAACCGGCCGCCAACTCTGGCGCTTCTACACGGTCCCGGGCGACCCGCGCGTTCCGGTCGAGAACGAACACCTCAAAGCGGCGCTCCCGACCTGGAAAGCCGACACTGGTTCGGGTTGGAAGTACTGGGAGGTCGGCGGTGGCGGCACCGTGTGGGACTCGATGGCCTACGACCCCGATCTCGACCTGCTCTACATCGGCACCGGCAACGGCAGCCCGTGGAGCCGTTA
Organism: uncultured Flavobacteriaceae bacterium; assembly: GCA_964647355.1. GTDB lineage: Bacteria > Pseudomonadota > Alphaproteobacteria > Micropepsales > Micropepsaceae > SZUA-430. Next base: position 51,704 of record CAZYGK010000011.1, read on the forward strand.
TCTCCGCTCGCCCGGCGGCGGCGATAATCTCTATGTGTCCTCGATCGTCGCGATCAAACCCGACACCGGCGAGATGGCCTGGCACTTCCAGGAAACGCCCGGCGACACCTGGGACTTCACGG
>CAZYGK010000012.1:0-50182 GCA_964647355.1 uncultured Flavobacteriaceae bacterium
CGCAGATGAAGACGGCGCCGTTTCCGCTCGCCGTCGTGGGGGCTGAGGGCGCGCGGCTGAAGCTGGCCGACGGGCGCGCGTTGATCGACGGCGTTGCGTCATGGTGGACGGTCGCGCATGGCTACAATCATCCCCATATTCAGGGCGTGGTTAAGCGGCAGTTGGAGACGCTACCGCATGTGATGCTGGGCGGGCTTGCGCATGAGCAGGCCTATACGTTGGCGCGGCGGCTCGCAGCTTCGCTGCCGGGCGATTTGAACCGCGTGTTCTTTTCCGATTCCGGGTCGGTCGCGGTGGAAGTCGCGCTCAAGATGGCGATCCAGTTCTGGATCAACCGGGGTGAGCGTGGGCGCACGAAGATCGTGAGCTTCAAGGGCGGCTATCACGGCGATACGTTCGCGACGATGGCGATCTGCGATCCCGACGAGGGCATGCATTCGCTGTTCAAGGGCGTGCTCAACGAACAGATTGTCGTCGATCTGCCGCGCGATGAGGCGACATCAGTTGCGTTCGACGCGTTGCTGGCGCGCGAGGCGAAGCATGTCGCGGCCGTGATCGTCGAGCCACTGGTGCAGGGTGCCGCGGGCATGAAGTTTCATTCGCCCGAGACGCTGGCCCGGATTGCGGCCACGGCGCGGCGGCACGGCGTGCTCTTCATTCTGGATGAGATTTTCACGGGCTTTGCGCGCACGGGGACCATGTTCGCCATGGAGCAGGCCGGCGTCGTTCCCGATATCGTGTGCCTGGGCAAAGCGCTGACCGGCGGCACGGCGCCGCTCGCGGCGACTGTCGCCAGCGACCGGGTGTTCGAAGGGTTTCTGTCCGACGACCCGGCAGCCGCGCTGATGCATGGGCCGACGTTCATGGGCAACGCGCTGGCGTGCGCGGCCGCGAATGCATCGCTCGACCTGTTCGAACGCGAACCGCGAGTTGCCCAAGCTGGACGGATAGAGCGGACACTGCGCGAGAAGCTGGAGGTTGCGCGGGGACTTCCGAATGTGCGGGACGTGCGCGTGAAAGGTGCGATCGGTGTGATCGAAGTGCAGGGGTTCGATCCGCGCACGTTGCGTCAGAGGCTGATCGACAAGGGCGTGTGGATCCGACCGTTCGGAAACATTGTCTATACGACGCCGCCGCTAACGATTTCAGATGCCGATCTGGCCACGTTGACGGACGCTATGGTATCGGTCGTGCGCGAGGCCCGTTGAACGATGCGTCTAGATTTCACACCGTCCGACACTCCGGCCCGCCGCGCCAAGGCGTGGGCGGCGAGCTTGGCTTTGGTGTTTGGCGCGGTAGCGGCATTCGTTGCGGCGTGGTTCCTGGCGATCGAGTTTCTGGTGCCGTCGATCGGTTTCGGGGCCTTTGTTCTGCTTGCGGTTCTTGCAGGCGGGCTGAGCTACGGTGTCGGGCGGGTTATCGACTGGCTCGCGCGCGGGTGACGTGGCGGTGAGTTCGGGCGCTTCTCGTTGTCTGCGGGGTGGCGGTGCAACTGGAGAGTTTAGTGTGTGTCCCCGGAATTCCTTAGTTTGAGAGCATACGAGCGAAACACGGATTGCTCAGCAATCGTCTGTACGATACTGGGAAGTTTGACGACCAATTCATGACAGATGTAGATACATTTAGGGAGGAGATTATTGACCGTGCCCTCGCGCCCGGGAGCCGGTCCGCGGAGGTCACTCCGTCACGAACGCCCGGCCAGCTTTATGTTGATAGGACACTGCCGATGGAAATAGGAACATCACAGAACGGGGTGAGGACAAGAACGGTTAGGTTGGTTTTGGCACCTGATCCGCTTGCTTCTATGATGAATGGCGGAGCGATTTCGTTTAAAGTGGTGGGCGCGTATCCAATAGCGCCGCGACCTGACTTGTAGCAACAATTGCGGCGACACTATGATGTGTGGGTTGCTGGCGGCCGATCGGATGATTGGAGACTGAGTTGAGGGATTGGCTGAATATCGGCTTGACTGTCAGAATCGGTGATCGTTTGGGGCGCTCGGACGATGAGTATGATCGCGACAGGCTCCTAATGACCTATGTTACGGAGATTGCGCTAGGAGTGCTCCAACCGATCCGGATGCGCGTGGACTCCTTCCCCCTATTGTATTCGCTGATACTGCAATTATATAGCCTGAGTGGTGGGAGGGTCTTCATAGATGTTGGGGAGAGTCTCTTTGTCGTTGGCGACAGTTCTGAGGGTTGGGTAAACCTCAAATTCGAATTCCACCCAACGACTTTTGAAGAAGAGAAAATGACTTTACCCACTTACATCTGGTATCTGGCACAAAAGATTGGCGAGCTCACTGGCTCAATGGAAGGTGCTGGCGTTGATGTTGCAAAGTACCTTCAAAAGTACCCACCACTTTTGGGAAATATACAAATACCAAATACGCAGATACGGTGACATGATATGTATTCACCTTAGGTCGTGGCGCTGAGGTCGCGAAGTGTGACTGTTGCGGCGCTTGTTGTGCCCTCGGCCTTTGTTCGGATAACCCGGCTCCACCGCGATGACATGGCGGCCATTTCGACGGCGCAGCTGGTAATTCGGTGTAACATGATAAATATCCCCCCTTGGTTACGAAGTTGACATCGCGGCGTATGCCTGCAGCAGCGTTGGTTGCGGCTCTCGCCGTGCTGATCGCAGCCTGCTCGGACGACCCGCAAGCCCTTCACCGAAACGACCTCGCGGCCATTCGCGCCACGCTAGAGTCTAACCACCCGGGCGCGAGCGCTGGCGCCGATGCAGCGTTCGCGGCGTGGGCGGGCGCGGGTCTCGCCGCAGCAGAGGCGCGCGGGCCTGAAGTCGCCGATCGCGCGGGGCATTTCTACAGCCTTTCCGCCTACACGGCTGGCTTTCGTGACACGCATGTCGCGGTGACGCCGACCCTCGCACTGCCGCCCACGCGCTGGCCGGGCTTCCTCGTGGCGCTGAAGGGGGCCAAGGCCGTCGTCGTTGACCGCGACGCGAAGCGCAAGGAAGCCCCCGCGTTGGGCGCCATCATCGGACGCTGCGACGGCGCCCGCGTGGCCGAACTCGTGCGCACGCGCGTGCTTCCCACCGGCTTCGATCAACGTGTCCCCGCGAACCGTGCGCGGGCCGTCGCGGAGGCGTTTCTCGACCGCGCCAACCCGTTCGCGCCGCCGCTGAAGGCCTGCGCGATCACCTCCGGCGGCGTGACGAAGACGGTGGCGCTGACCTATGCGCCGGTGCCTGACGGCTTCGCCGCGCGCCTCGACGCGGCGCTCTTTGGCCCTCCTGCAAGCGTGGGCTGGAGCGAGCCTGCGCCCGGTATCGTTTGGATCGGCTTGCCGTCGTTCGATTACGACGAGACAAACGCGGCGCGCTTGCGCAAGCTGATGGACCGCGTCGCGGCGAGCGCGGAGCACGTGCGCCAGGGCCGCGCCATCGTCTTCGACGTGCGCGGCAACGCCGGCGGCTCCTCGCTCTGGGGCGACGAGATCCGCGACATCCTCTGGTATCCGGAAGCGGTCGCGAAATACGCGCCCGGCGATCCCTCCGCCGTTGACTGGCGCGCCTCGCCCGGCAACCGCGACTTCATGCTGAACCTGATCTCGGAGGTGATCCCGAAAGTGGGCTCGCAGTCGCCGGTCGGCCGCAACCTCACGCGCATCGCCGGCGGCCTGAGCGCAGCGGTCGAGGAAAAGAAGCCGTTCTGGCGCGAAGGCAACGAGAAACCACCCAAAGGCGGCGGCTTGACCCAGCGCCGCCCGAAAGCCGCCCCGCCGCTGTTTCCGGCGAAGGTGATCATCCTCTCGAACGGCAGCTGCGCCAGCGCCTGCCTCGACTTCGCCGATCGCATCCTGCAAATGCCGGGCACCTATGGGCGGCGGGCGCGTTTCGGGCGTTTCTTCCTTGCTAATGTTCTTGTTATGTTCTAACTTAACTCGAGGTCGATGACGGGCGAAGGCTTGGCGGCGCGCTGGGCTGGCGGGTCAGTGGGGATTTTGGTGGAGGCTCAGACGTGGTTCGTCGCTTAACTACCGGGTACATGGGGTTGTTTGATCAAAATTCGCTCCCCACCCCCCTCCGGGCGTTGAGCGCTTCCACTGCGCTGGGCTGCGCGGGTACGGTCGGTCGATAGATAGATTCATTCAACTCAGGCGCTGCGCTTCCTCATGACCTTCGACAAATCGAAACTTCCTTCCCGCCATGTGACCGAAGGGCCGGCGCGGGCGCCGCATCGGTCGTATTACTATGCGATGGGGCTTACCGCCGAGGAGATCGCGCAGCCGTTTGTGGGTGTCGTCTCGTGCTGGAACGAGGCTGCGCCTTGCAACATCGCGCTGATGCGCCAGGCGCAGTCGGTGAAGGCCGGAGTGAAGTCGGCGGGCGGCACGCCGCGCGAGTTCTGCACCATCACCGTCACCGATGGCATCGCGATGGGCCATCAGGGGATGAAGTCGTCGCTCGTCAGCCGCGACGTGATCGCGGACTCGGTCGAGCTTACCGTGCGCGGGCATTGCTATGACGCGATCGTGGGCTTGGCCGGCTGCGATAAGTCGCTGCCGGGGCTCATGATGGCGATGGTCCGCCTCAACGTGCCGTCGGTGTTCATGTATGGCGGGTCGATCTTGCCGGGAAAATTCAAGGGCCGGGACGTTACCGTCGTCGATATCTTCGAGGGCGTGGGGCAGCACGCGGCGGGCAAGATGTCGGACGCCGACCTGCTCGATCTCGAATGCCACGCGTGCCCGGGTGCGGGCGCGTGCGGCGGGCAGTTCACGGCGAACACGATGGCGTGCGTGTCGGAGGCGATGGGCTTGGCGCTGCCGTACTCCGCCGGGCCTCCCGCAGAATACACGTCGCGCGACGAATATGGCACCGCGAGCGGCAAGGCGGTGATGGACTTGCTCGCGCGAAGGATTCGTCCGCGCGATATCGTGACGCGCAAGTCGCTGGAGAACGCGGCCGTTGTCGTGGCTGCGACGGGCGGGTCGACGAACGCGGCGTTGCATCTGCCCGCGATTGCGCATGAGGCGGGTATCGATTTCGATCTGTTCGCTGTCGCTGAGATTTTCAAGAAGACGCCATATCTCGCCGACCTCAAACCCGGCGGGCGGTTCGTTGCGAAGGACATGTACGAAGCGGGCGGGGTGCCGGCGCTGCTGAAGGTGTTGCTCGACGGCGGCTATCTGCACGGCGACTGCATCACGGTAACGGGCAAGACGCTCGCTGAAAATTTGGCGCACGTGCAATTCAACAGCGCGCAGGAGGTCATTCGCCCGGTCTCGAAGCCGTTGTCGCCCACGGGCGGTGTCGTGGGCTTGCGCGGATCGCTCGCGCCAGACGGGGCGATCGTGAAGGTCGCCGGCTTGCAGCATCTGCAGCACCGCGGTCCGGCGCGTTGCTTTGACTGCGAGGAAGATGCGTTCGCTGCCGTGCAGGAGCGGCGCATCACGCGAGGCGACGTGATCGTGATCCGCTACGAAGGCCCGAAGGGTGGCCCCGGCATGCGCGAGATGCTCTCGACGACGGCCGCGCTCTATGGGCAAGGCGAGAGTGAGCACTACGCGCTCATCACCGACGGACGGTTTTCAGGCGCAACGCGAGGCCTGTGCATCGGCCACGTCGGGCCGGAAGCCGCAGACGGCGGGCCCATCGGGCTCATCAAGGATGGCGACATCATCGTGATCGACGCTGCGAAAGGTACACTCGACGTCGAGCTTTCGCCCGAAGAACTCGCGCGCCGGAAAGCCGCGTGGAAGCCGCGCAAGACGATGTACACGTCCGGCGTGCTCGCGAAGTACGCCGCGGGTGTGGGTCCCGCGCGCGCCGGCGCGGTCACGCACCCAGGCGGGAAGGCGGAAGGGCATGTGTATGCGGATATCTAGAGCGGACCACGATTAGTCTAGGCTTAGGCGCATGAGTGCCGCCTCGGACAGGCGTTTTCTTGGTGCGCTTAAGATGCGGCCTCGGAGTATTTGCGGATCGCCACGCGAGACGTGTGTCAGGTCGTATGCAATGGGGAACACATCGTTGATCGGCATCTGCAGCGCGTCGGCGAGCGCCTTGGGGCCGTGGCTCTCGTAGTCGAAATCGTGATAGCGGGCGAGGTGAAACCACGTGCGCCCGAGCCGGAACGAAAGGCTGATGAAGTGCTCGGTCGCTTTGGCGTTGTGGACATCAACATTGCCGATCATCGCCCACACCAGGCGGCCGCTCGAAAGGCGTACTTGCGTTCCCGCCACCTTGCCGACCAGATCGTCGACCGGGAGCTTGCGGACCGGCTTGACCCACGTTTCGTCGCGCGAGCGAGTCTCAGGCGCGAACATCCAAACGGGATGCCGCTCAAAGTCGCTGATCGTAAGCCGGTCAGCTGGTTTCACGCTCGCGCCAGTTGTCTTGTTCAACCTCGCGCGTCAGCTCCGGCCGGCGCACGAGGCAGAAGGTGAGTTTGATCATCGCGCCCCTAAGTTTAGGACATGGGCGTGTCTTCGAGAAGGATGTCGTAGAGGGAGTCGGCGATCTGGTAGAGCCGCGCGTCGGCGTTGGCCTTTTCGCTGCAGAAGCCCTCGATGATGCCGATGATCTTCTCGGCCTCGGTGTTGCTGTAGGCGACTTGCGCTTGGCCCGCCGTTCCGCGTTCGATGTTGCGGCGCGCCATATAGCCGAACGTCCAACCGAGGACGGCATTCGCCGCTTCCGCGGGGCGTTCTTTCAGGCCGGTGACGATGGCCGTGCATTTCATCGCGCCGATACCGTCGATGTGCACTTTGGTGTCGGCGGCAGCGAGTTGGGCGGCCGCGAGCGTTGCGGCGCACATGACGGCGGCGAAGCGTTTCATGGGTTGGTCCTCGGGGTTTGCGGGGACCTTGAGGCTAAGCGCGAAGGTGCAACGTGAGCGATAGGAAATGACTCGCCGCTTCGGCGAATTGGGTTAGTTGGTGTGGAGGCAATTCGCGCCGCTCATGTGTGGCGGACGACGCTGCAACTTAGGCTTCGCTTTTGCCTTTCGCAAAGCGAGGGAGCGTGTCCGATGTCTCGAACCATGCGACATGGCTTTGGTGCCAGATATGGAACGTCGGCGGCACTTGCGCTGGGTCGTCGAGCGTTGCCGTGTTGACGCCGAGGCTGGCGGTTGCGTCGTCCTCGCAGAACAGCAGATACGTTCCGCAGTCGCCGCAGAATTCTCGCGAGGCGCGGGATGAGGCGCGATAGCCTTTGGGTTTGCCCTTCGTATAGGCGAATGCGCTGGGGGCGATCGCGAACCACGCAACCACCGGCGCGCCGCTTTGGCGTTGGCACGTGCGGCAGTGGCAGTACGCGCTCTCTTCGATCTCGCCGTCGAGGCGGTAGCGAACGGCGCCGCAAAGGCAGCCGCCTTCGAGCGTCATCTTCATAGGTCGAGCTCGCACCAGACGGGCACGTGGTCCGAGGGCTTCTCCCAGGCGCGGACGTGCTTGTCGATCGCGCAGGTTTTGAGCTTGTCGGCGGCTTGCGGCGAGAGCAGCAAGTGGTCGATGCGGATGCCGTTGTTCTTCTGCCAGGCGCCGGCTTGGTAGTCCCAGAACGAGTATTGGTGCGGCGTTGCATTGCAGGCGCGGAAGGCGTCGGTGAAGCCGAGATTGACGAGTTGGCGCAACTTGCGGCGGCTCTCGAGCTTGAACAGCGCGTCGTTTACCCAGACTTTCGGATCGTAGACGTCGTCGACGGTCGGGATGATGTTGTAGTCGCCGCCGAGCACGAGCGGCTCCTCATCTTGCAGTAGCTTCTCTGCGTGCGCGGTCAGGCGGTCGTGCCATTTGAGTTTGTAGGGGTACTTCTCGGTGTCGACCGGGTTGCCGTTCGGGGCGTAAATCGACGCTACGCGTACGGCACTGGTCTTTGTGGTGATCAGGGCTTCGATGTAGCGCGCCTGTTCGTCGCTCGTGTCGCCGGGCAGGCCTTGACGGACGTCTTCGATCTTGTGCTTCGAAAGGATAGCGACGCCGTTGTAGCTCTTCTGGCCGAGGATCGCGCACTGATAACCCATCGCCTCGAACTCGAGCGCGGGGAAGGCGTTCGTCTCGCATTTGATTTCTTGCAGGCAGGCGACGTCGGGGGCCGCTTGTTTGAACCAGCTGAGCACGGTTTCGACGCGCGCTTTGACGGAGTTGACGTTGAAGGTCGCGATTTTCATGGGAGCAGGTTAGCGCACGCGACCGCCAGCTGCGACCAACCCTCGAAATCTAGAGGTGGAGAGTGGCTGGGGTACTAGGATTCGAACCTAGGAATGGCGGAATCAAAATCCGCTGCCTTACCGCTTGGCTATACCCCAATGCGCTGGAATCGCGGGTTGCCCAAAACCGGGGGCTTCGCGAGGCGCGGGACCATAAGCGTCGGGTTCTGCGATGGCAATACGCCCGATTTCTCCTGGGAGATGCGCAGTTTTCTGCGGCTCTCCGATAAATTGACATCCCCATGGAATAAGAGGCCGCCGCGAACCGTTGTGGATAACTGGCGGTGCGTGGAGCCGCCTAAAAGGGATGGTTTCGTATGGGTAGGCCAAAGCTCCAACGGCGGGTTGTTCGGCGGCGCCGGACTGCAGCGGTCAGCGACACGCTCCTGCTATTTTCCGAAACCAGAGAGCGGCTGGCCAGGCTTCGGGACGATCTGCGGATTGCGTTGTCGCTGGTGGTCGTCGACGGCCTTTCCTACGAGGAAGCAGCGCAGCGGTTAGAGATACCGCTGTCGACCTACCAGAAGCGTCTGGCCAAGGCGCGCGAAGCTTTGGGTGCGATGATCGTGAACAACAATCGTTCGCAATCTATCGCCGCGGAATAGCCGTTTCGATCGCATTTGGTTAAGGGAGCGGCGGCTGGTAATGAGGGCTCGCTTGAGAGCGGGTTCGCGGCTTGGACTACCGATTCAGCGTTGCGCCGATGATGGATTGGACGGACCGGCATTGCCGGTACTTCCATCGCATTCTCACGGGCCGAACGCGGCTTTACACGGAGATGGTGACGACCGGCGCGATGATCCATGGACCGCGCGCGCGGCTGCTCGCGTTTGATCCGGCAGAACATCCGGTGGCGTTGCAGTTGGGCGGGAGCGAGCCCGGCGATCTCGCGCTTTGTGTGCGGATGGCGGAGGACGCGGGCTACGACGAGGTCAACCTCAATATCGGGTGCCCGTCGGAGCGCGTGCAAAAAGGTGCGTTCGGCGCGTGCTTGATGCGCGAACCGGATCTCGTTGCCGACTGTGTGAGCGCGATGCAGACGGCAGTGAAAATTCCGGTGACCGTCAAGTGCCGGATCGGCGTCGACGATCAGGAACCGCGGGAGGCGCTGTTTGGGCTCGTCGATCGTGTCGCTAAAGCCGGATGCAAGACGTTCGTCGTGCATGCGCGCAAGGCGTGGCTGAAGGGGCTTTCGCCGAAGGATAATCGCGAGGTGCCGCCGCTCGACTATTCGCTGGTTTACGAGCTGAAGCGCGCGCGGCCGGCGTTGACGGTCATCATCAACGGCGGCGTCACGACGGTTGCGCAATCGCTAGCTCATCTCGCGCATGTCGACGGTGTGATGATGGGACGCGCAGCCTACCAGTCGCCGTGGGTGCTCGCCGACATCGATCGCACGATTTTCGACACATCGCCTGCGGTTGCTTCGCGGGTCGAGGCGCTGGAAGCGTTCAAGCCTTACGTCGCGCGGGAGCTTGCCAAGGGTGCTCCGCTCAATGCGATGACCAAGCACGTGCTGGGGCTTTTCAACGGCCTGCCCGGCGCGCGTGCGTTCCGGCGGCACTTGAGCGAAAATGCCGTGAAGGCTGGCGCGGGGGGCGCGGTGATCGATCAGGCGCTCGATTTCGTGCGCGAAAGCGCCGCGCGCGCCGCGGCGTAGGTCCGTCAGATCTTCTGGTCGTAAGCGCCGACGTGGGCGTTCTTCGAGAGGCGGGCGTCGATGTCGGCAAACATGCCCCGCATGCGTTCTTCCGAAACCGGGCTTTCGACCACGACAACGAGGCTCGGTTTGTTCGACGAGGCGCGCACGAGGCCCCAGGTGCCGTCTTCAAGCGTGACGCGGATGCCATTGACTGTGACGAGGTCGCGGATCGCGAGGTTCATGATTTTTTCGCCGCGAGCCTTGGCGTTCATGTAGATGGCGGCGATCTCGTCGACGACGGCATACTTCTTATCGTCGGGACAGTGCGGTGCCATCGTGGGCGAACCGTAGGTCTTGGGCAGGCTGTCGTAGAGCGCCGACATGGGTTTGCCGGCGCCGTGTTCGAGCATCTGCAGTACTGCGATGGCGGCGATGATGCCGTCGTCGTAGCCGCGGCCGATGGGCGGGTTGAAGAAGTAGTGACCACTCTTTTCGAAACCTGCCTGAGCGTTCAGCGCGTGCGCGCGTTGCTTGATGTAGGAGTGGCCCGTCTTCCAATACTCCGTCTTCGCACCATTCGCACGTAGCACCGGGTCGGTTATGTAGAGCCCGGTCGACTTCACGTCGACGACGAACTGCGCGTCCTTCACGCGGGACGAGATATCGCGCGCGACGAGAACGCCGACTTTGTCGGCGAAAATCTCGCGGCCGAGTTCGTCGACCACGCCGCAGCGATCGCCGTCGCCGTCGAAGGCGAGGCCAAGGTCGGCCTTGTGATGCTTCACGGCGTCACTCAGCGCGTGCAGCATCTTCAGGTCTTCGGGGTTCGGGTTGTAGCGTGGGAAGTTGTGATCCAGTTCGGCGTCGAGCGGTATCACTTCGGCGCCGATACGGCGTAGGGCCTCGGGTGCGAAGGCGCCTGCCGTGCCGTTGCCGCATGCGGCAACGACCTTGATCGGACGCGCGAGTTTCTTACCCGCGATAACGTCGTCGAGATAACGCGCGCGCATGTCGCCGATTGCGTTATAGGTACCGCCGGGACGCGGCTTGGCATGCCCCTCAAGCGCGATCTTCTTCAGAGCCGTCATTTCATCGGGGCCGAATGTGAGCGGCCGCTTGGCACCCATCTTGACGCCGGTCCAGCCGTTCTCGTTGTGGCTTGCGGTGACCATCGCGACGCAGGGGGCGTCGAGGGCGAACTGTGCGAAGTAGGCCGTCGGCGAAAGGGCGAGGCCGATGTCGAGCACCTCAGCGCCGCCGTTCATGAGGCCGATCGTGAGCGCTTGTTTGATGCTAAGCGAGTACGCCCGGTAGTCGTGACCGACAACGATGCGGGGCTTGATGCCCATGTCGTGGATCAACGTTGCCAGCGCCAGACCCAGCGCCTGCACGCCGATCAGGTTGATCTCTTTCTGGTAGAGCCAGCGTGCGTCGTACTCGCGAAAGCCGTTGGGCGCGATCAGCGGCAACGTCTCAAACTCGACGGTGTTGGGCTTCAGATCGGCGCGGGGCTTTGGGGACATTCGTGTCTCGTCGTGGACTGCGCAGGCTTTACGGGGCGTGCTTCGTTAATTCAACCCTTGAGCGCTTGGACGAGCGCATCAACGGCTGTCTGCAAGGGGCCGTCGTTTACGATGATGGTATCGGCTTCGACCGCCGGCGCGCGGTCGAGGCGACTATGCACGGCATCTCCGTGCTCGCGGCCGCGCGCAACAAGGCGCGTGCGGAGCGTGTTCGGTGGTGCAGTAATTAGGATCGTGCGCGCAGGGCCGAAGCGTCGGCGTGCGTCGGGCACGATTGTGCGGGATACGTTGACGACGACGTGACGGCCGCGAGCGAGCTCGCCTTCAATCGATGCCGGGATGCCATAGGCCACGCCATGCGCGCGCCAGGCGAGCGCGAAAGTCCCCGCGCGTTCATTCGCTTCGAACGTTGCCGCGTCTTGCACGATGTGGTCCTCGCCGCCTGGCGTTGCGGGGCGTGTGATCGTGCGTTGCGGGAAGGAGTAGCCATTCGTGAGGCGTTCGCGCGCGGCGGCGATGAGCGTGTCCTTGCCCGCGCCGGACGGACCTACGATGAGGAACAGCGTGCCGCGCAACCGCTATTCCTTCAAGACCAGTTGGTCGCCTTGCGTGGCGTAGCTGGAGAGCTGATCGAGGAAGCTCAGACCCAGCAGCGAGCCATCGAGATTGCGTGTCACGGTCGCGCGGACATCGCGCCGTACGATCGAGCCCAAGCGCACCTCCTTCAATCGCACATTGGCGGCGACCGCGGTGCCGTTCGCGGTCGACACGAAGGTCGTGAACTCCAGAGCGCCAACATCGATGCCGATACGCGTCGCGTCGTCGACGCTCAGCGCGATCGTGCTCGCACCAGTGTCGACGAGCATCCGAACGGCGCTTCCGTTGACCGTAACATCAGCGTGGAAGTGGCCGTCTTCCGCGCGGCGCAGGACGACCTGGCCGCCGCTTCGCTCAAGCGGCGTTGCGGGGTTGAGTTCGCCGGTGACGCGTTGCCAAACGCCGTTCGCGTCGTTGCGGTAGGAGTACGCAAGAATGAGTGCGAGAAAGAGGCCGCCCCAGATGAGCGTGTAACGAACGGCATCGTTGGCCGTGCCGCGCCAATTGAACACGTGAGAGGCGACCAGGACGGCGATGAGAAGAGCGGTTCCGATCGCCATTGGGGCACGTTCGCCATCTAGGGCGAGCGAGCTGCCGGCCGCCCACACGACGAGCGCGGTGATGGCGATAAGGATCAGAACGAGTGCTGCGACACGAGACATCGCGCGAGACTAGCGCAGTTAGTCCTTCAAGACGAGTTCGTCGGATTCGATCGAGACCTTGGAGAGCGTGTTGAAGAAGCTCATGCCCAGAAGGCCGCCTTTAAGGCCGCGGGTGACCATGGCGCGGACGTCGCGGCGTACGATCGAGCCGACGCGGACCTCATCGAGTTCGACCACCGCAACCGCGACGACACCGTTTGCCGTGTGGGCACCCTCGGTGTAGTCGAGCGAGTCCGGGTCGAGACCGATGCTCTCGGCGGCGTCTTCACCCAACGTGACGTAGCTTGCACCCGTGTCGGCCAGCATTCGGATGTTCGTGCCGTTGACTTCGGCGTCGACGATGAAGTGCCCGTTTGGGTCGCGGGGCAGGACGACTTCGGCGGTGGAGGCATGAACCTTGGCGGGGGAATGGGGCGCGGCGGACGCCTGCTCTTGCGTCGGACCCGAGAGAAAACGGGCCACAACGAGCAAGGTGACAATCCCAACAATCATGGCGTAGTGCGGGTTCATGGCGAAGCGTAGCCGGGCAACCGTGAAGATCTCGTATTTATCCATATCTGGCTGTAAATATTGACTAATAACATGTTAGAGCGTAAATATTGCTGATGCGTGGTTCTGGTTTGCCTTTCGCGTGGAATGCCGTCCGGCGAGCTGCGGCGTTGCCGACGTTCGAGCCTGGTTGGGTTTGGCTCGTGGGGGCCGGACCTGGTGATGCAGGACTGTTGACACTTCACGCGCTGAACGCGCTGCAGCAGGCGGATGTGGTTGTCTACGACGCGCTGGTCGACGATGAGATTCTGCAGCTCATGCGGCCGGGGGCGGAGAGCGTCTACGCGGGCAAGCGCGGCGGCAAGGCGAGCCCGAAGCAGCGCGACATTTCTCTGCGGCTCATCGAGCTGGCGCGTGCGGGCAAGCGCGTGCTGCGGCTCAAAGGGGGCGATCCCTTCCTCTTCGGGCGTGGCGGCGAAGAAGCGCTGGCGTTGGTTGCTGCGCAGATGCCGTTTCGTGTCGTGCCCGGCGTTACGTCGGGGATCGGTGGCCTCGCATATGCGGGTATTCCGGCGACCCACCGCGACATCAATCATGCCGTGACCTTTGTTACCGGACACATGGCAGGCGGCGACGTGCCGGACACGATCAACTGGCGAGCGCTGGCAGAGGGCTCGCCCGTGATGGTCATCTATATGGGATTGAAACATCTGCCGCGCATTTCGGGCGAGTTGCTTGCTGCTGGGCGCGGTGGCGACGAAGCTGTCGCCGTCATTAGCCAAGCGACAACTAGCCGACAACGTGTGCTCGAGACGACGTTGGCGCGCGCGGTCGAAGACGTTGCCACCAGCGGGATCGAGGCGCCCGCGCTTATCGTCATCGGCGAGGTAGTCCGCCTGCGTGCGGGGCTCGATTGGTTGTCCGCCTTGAGTGGGCTCAAGCTCGATGCGGATCCGTTGCGTACAAAGTCGGTGCGCGAAGCAGGGTAGGGCTATTCGGCCTTGAATTGGAATTCGCCGTCGTAACCCCAGTACTGATACTGCACCAGATAGTCGTGGCCCGCCGTGTAGCGCTGCGGCTCGAGCACGATCGAGTAGAATTCTTCGACCGCGTTTCCGGGGGCGAGGTTCGCCGAGACTTCCCGTTGCGGGCAGGTGTCTTCGGGAATGATGTTCTGCACGAGGTCGCCCGTGCGCGCGAAGATCTGCCATCTGAATATCTTGCAGGCGCTTGGCGCGACGATGACCGTTGTTTTGGACGTGTTGTTGCGCAGGGAAACCTTCACTTGGATGACGGGTGGTTCCTTGCCTGCGAGCTTGACCGTGTCGCGGTTCGGTTCGGCGTTCACGACAACTGCATTCTCGAGGAAGCCGAGGCCGCCTTGGCTCGCCGAGTATCCGAGTGCCGCGATGAAGACGACCCAGATCAACGCCCAAAGAAGATAGCGCCGCCAATCGGGTGGCGCCGCTTGGGGGAGCCGTTGTGTCGGTTCGTTAGGCAGTTTGGCCGACCTTCTTTTCATCCGTCTCGACGTAGTCGAGGTCGAGATGGAACGTTTCGCGCAGCGAGAAGAAGGCGAGCAGCGCGAATGCGGAAACGATGAGCCCCACAATTTCCGCCGCGCCGACGACGCCCGTTTGGGGGCGCAGGAACTCGAACAGCATGACCGAGAGTACGGTGGCGCCGCGCACGAAGTTCGGGACCGAGGTCGCGACGGTGGCGCGCAGGTTCGTGCCGAACTGCTCGGCCGCGACCGTCACCATCATCGCCCAATAGGCGGTAAAGAAGCCCACGACAAAGATCATCGCGTAGAATACCTCTGCCGAGCCCAACGGAAGGCGGAAGATTGCGGCAAGCGAGAGCAGCGTGCCCGCGAGGAAGACGCCGATCGCGGCCTTTCTGCTCTGCAGCCATTGGCTAAACAAGCCATTGGCCACGCTTCCCGCCGTAATGCCGCAATAGAACCAAAAGACTGATGTTCCGGCGACAATCTTCTCGGCGATCCCGAGCGCTGGGGCGATTTCCGGCGAAAACGTCACAACGATACCCAGCGAATACCAGATCGGCACGCCGACAAGGATGCAGTTGATATAGCGGCTGAAGCGATCCCACGAGGTGAAGAGCATGAGGAAGTTTCCGCGCGCGATGTGTTCTTTCTCGGCGACGGATTTGAAGATCCCGGATTCGGCGACCGAGACGCGCAAGGCCAGCAAGCAAAGCCCCATGATGCCGCCGACGATGTAGGCCATGCGCCAGGAGAACAGCTCGTACACCAGGGCGGCGACCACAGCGCCGGCGACACCGGTCGCGACCACCACCGTCGTGCCGTAGCCGCGCTTGTCCTTGGGGAGCAACTCGGCGACCAGGGTAATGCCGCCGCCGATCTCACCCGCGAGGCCTACCCCAGTGATGAAACGCAGGATCGCGTATTGGTCGATCGGGGATATGACGGCATCGACGCCTGCTCCGAACTGGCCGACAAAGCCGTTCAAGATGTTGCCGATCGAGTACAAGAGGATTGAGCCGAACAAGAGTTCGATCCGGCCGATCTTATCGCCGATGATGCCCCACAGGACGCCGCCGACGAGGAAGCCGCCCATCTGCATGTTCAGCAGGTAGCCGCCGAGCGAGACGAGTTCGTCGCCGGAGTAGCCGAGGTCGGTCAGGCTCGCCACGCGAAGGATCGAGAACAGGATCAAGTCGTAGACGTCGACGAAATAACCGAGGGCGGCGACAAGGATGGCCAGGCGGACGTTGTTCGACATCTGAGACGCGTTTCCCCGAGAGCAATGTGTTTTGGGCACCTTGCCGATTCAGCTCGCGGGGGACAACCGCGTGACGAAGCAGAAATCCGCTGATTTCTGCGAAAACATTGCTGATCAGTTGAGTGTGTCTTCCAGAGCACGCCAGAGTTGTTTATGGGTCGTGGCGGTTCGAATTTGTTGACAGTGTTGGGGGTTGGCGCGCGAAATGAACGTGAGTTTGCAGGGCCTGGGGGCACCTGCGCGAGGGGGGATAAATATGCGTAAGTTACTGTTGCTTGGCGCAGCCGCGCTGATGATTCCGAGCGTTTCGTTCGCGGACGGCGAGGCGCCGGCGGCGCCGGTTGGTTGGTATTTCGGCGCGGGCGCCGGTTGGACCGACATGGAGCTGCCGGGGCATGCCAACGCAGCGGCAAACGTGCCGGATATTGGCGGCGGCGTTTTCGAGGCACCGTCGCTTCAAACCGACGTCGACGGCATCTCCTATGGCGGCGGCGTTGGGTATGACTGGGCAAGCGGTTGGCGTTGGGGCGTTGGCGCGCGCTTCTTCGATGGCGATGGCTCGGCTTCGCAAACGATCTCTCTGGCGAACGCCCAGGCGGTTCGTCGCGGCAACATCTTCGGCTTGACGCAGGTCGCCGGCGCCCTTGTGGGGCCCCGCGATGGCAGCCATACGCTTGACGTCGATGTGAACGAATTCTCGATCGGAACGTCGATCGGGCGCAATCTCGGCGGCATGTTTCGCGCAGATATCGTCGCTTCGTACAACGATACGTCCTCGACCTATATGAGCGAAATCGATGTTACTGGCGGCGGGTCCACCGATTTCGGCAGGACAAGCACGAAGTTCTCGTCGAGCACGGTGGAGCTCGCGGCGCGCGTGTCGGCGAATATCGGCCTATCTGAAGGCGTCTCGCTGGGTCTTGGCGGGTCGGCTGGCTGGGGTATCCGCAACATCGACATGGATGCGTCGCAACTGCGACTGTTCAACGGCGGTGTCGCGTCGAATTCATCCCTCACTGAGGATCGCGATGTCGACGCCATCATTGCGCGCTTGGACGCGAGTCTGAATTTCGCGATCTCGGGCGGGACGATGGTCGGTCTTACGGCGAACTACGTGTATGACGACTCCGTTCCCGGTTATGTCGAGCCGACCTATCCGGCGGTGGGCACGGGCACGGCAGCGACGTTTGAGACGGACTCGCAGTCAACGATGACCTACGGGGCGCGTATCGTCGGCCGGTTCTAAGGGTCAATGTAGGCTTACAAATTAGGGCGCCTTCGCGGGCGCCCTTTTTGATTCAGTTCGAGGCGGCGAGGCGCACGAACACCATCGCGCCGTCGGGGTCGCCTTCGTAGCTGGGTTCGAGCGCGTCCGGGACGAAGTTGACGCTGTAGAGCGCGCCCACGCCTAAGGCGGTGTTCTTGGCGACGGCGAAGTCGCGGATCGCGCCGAAGGAGACTTTGCCCACCGTTTCAGTTGTTGGCGCGAGTTCATTGGCCTCCACGAGTTCGGCGCGCGCGAAGAGCGTCCAATCCCGGTTCGGGGCATAGGCTGCTTCGAGTGCGAGTGCGTTCGTGGTGTCGCCCTCGGACGGGTCCTTCCAGCCCCAGGCTAGCGTCGCCGACCACCAGCCGTCGCCGGCTAAGCGTTCGGTGTAGATGGCGCTGGCCGAGAGTTTGGTCGCGTCGACCTGCGGCTCAAGCTGTTCGACGCTGTCTTGGTCGGCCCAGGAGGCCTGCAGCGACCAATTTTCGGTTGGGTTCCAGCTGACGCGGGCCGCGATGCTGTCGAGTTTGGGGCTTTCGATGTCGAAGCGGTGCTGGTCCGGCTCGCGGCCCTTGAACGCGGAGAGTTCGACCTTCCAGACGTCGTTGACCCATCCTGCCGTTAGAACGCCGAAGGCGATGTGCGTGGAGTCGAGCCAGTGGTGGGAGATCGGGGCTTCGGGCGAGGGCGCCGACATGCGGTGCATGAAGGCCGGCGGGCCGAACGCGGGCTCGCCGGGAAGGCCTGCGTAAAGGAAGACGGATTCGCCGTCGCCGAGCGCGAAGCTGTACGACGCGGACAGTTCCATGAACAGGTCGTGCGGGTGCTGGCGGTCGACGAGGTGGTTCACGCCGTCGGCCGTCTCGCCGGCGGCGAGCAGCAGCGGGTAGCCCCGCTTGCCCATCAGGGCGTCGGGGCTGAGCATGGCGCGCAGGTTCAGTACGTCGCCGCCGAAGTCGCGGCGCGCGGCGAGCTGGACCATTCCCGCAACGAACGTCTTCTCGTCGCCGCGCGGGCCGTCCTGCCAATCGTAAACGAGGTTCAGCATCGCGTGGGCCGAGACGGCCCAGTCGCCCCACATGTCGTGACCCATGTGGTGGGGCGTGGCATCCGGCTGCCACGCGGTGCCGGCGGCGTCGCGCGCCATGGCGTAGGGGCCCAGTATGCCGGTCGTGCTCATCGCGTGTTGGCCGTGTGCGGTGTGAGCGCTGTGGTCGCCGGGCTTGGCGTGAGCGGAATGCTCACTGTGTCCGCCGGCGTGGTCCGCATGATGCTGGCCGTGGTCGCCGTGCTTGTTCGATGCCTTGCCTTCGCAATGTGAGCAGGCCTCTTTGTCCTTTGCACCGTGGGCGGCGTGATCGCCGTGATGCTTACACTTCCCGCGGTGCTCGGCCGCGTTGGCGTCATCGCAATGGGTGCATTTTTCTTCGGCCTTCGCGGCCGCCGCGTCGCAATGCGAGCAGTGTTCTTTGGAGCCGGCTTCGTGGTGCTTACATTTGGGGTGGTGCTCGTCCGCCTTAGCGCCTTCGCAGTGTGTGCACTTTTCCTCCGCCTTCGCCGGCGCGGGGTTACACAGCGGGCAATGCTCGTTGCTCTCGGATGCAGGTTGGTGGTTTGCGTGTGCCGGAGCTGCGTCGGCAAGGACGATTGGGGCAGGGACCTGCAACGCAGCGGCCAACAATAAGGGAACGAAAGCGATCGACAACGTGCACACTCCAATGACGCTTGAGCGTTCTTACGTGGATGGCGTTACCGGCCCATTAACGAATTGTTTAGGCTGGGGCTCGCGCGCTGCTATTGGTGACAGGATCAACTTCCTAACAGGCGGCGCGATCCAATCTTTAAGTTGTAGCCTTGGAGCGCATACACCCGGGTTGGCTTCGCGCTCTCCAAAACTTCTTCCTGTCGGTTGCGAATTGCACGTTCCGCTTAGCAGACAACGTGATGCCGCTCACATAGTTTGGGTACTGAAGAATCTGCGAATCGTAACCAAGCAGATCGTCAAAATGGGGTCTCATGTCCGGTAAAATTTCCACACGCGTTTGTGAAACCGATTGGCGTCGCCGTTTGCTGATGTCGACGGCCATCATGGCACTGTCGACGACGGTGTTTGCCGCCGTCGCAGCGGCGGACGATCCGCCGCCGCCACCCGCCGACGAACCGGCGCCGGCTGAGGAAATCGGCGCGCCGCCGATGGCTGTGGAAAAAGTGATCGTAACCGCAACGCGGCGCGAGACGCAGCTTGTGAAGACGCCGGTCGCCGTGACGGCGATCAGCGGGAAAACCATTGAGGCGGCCGAGGTCGAGAACGTCGAAGACCTTATGGCCGTGGTGCCGTCACTGGTCGTCACGAACAATGGTCACCCGTTCGCCTACACCACCCGCATTCGCGGCATCGGTACGCAGGGCGACAACCCCGGTCTGGAGGCTGCGGTCGGTACGTTCATCGATGGCGTCTATCGCAGCCGTCCGGGCGTGGCGATGAGCGACCTCGGCGAGTTGGAGCGGGTGGAAGTTCTGCGTGGACCGCAGGGCACGCTGTTCGGCCGCAACACGTCGGCTGGTATCATCAACGTGCTGTCGAAGAAGCCGACGTGGGGCAACGAGATTTGGGGCGAGGTCACCGGCGGCTCGTACGATCTGCTAGCGACGCGCGGCGGCTTCAACGCGGTGATCGCGCCAGACGCCCTCGCGGCGCGCTTCAACTTCGTGCGCCAGGAACGCGAAGGCTACATCGACGTGAATCCAGGCCGGGCGGATGCCTATGACGGCAATGCCACCAGCTTCTGGGGCGGCCGCGGTCAGTTCCTGTATCAGCCGAACCAAGACGTGAGCGTGCGGGTCATCGCCGACTATGCCGAGCGCAAGGACGAATGCTGTTCGGCGGTGACGTTGTTCGCTGGCGCCAACGGACGCCCGTCGGCTAGCGATACGACGGGCCCCGGCGTCATCAATTTCATCGAAGGTCTTGAGGTCGTTCCGAAGATCGGGAAGGCGACGACCAACCAAGTCGACGAACTTGTCGCGTACGGCAACCGGTCGACGGGTGCGAACACGACGGACAAGGGGATTTCCGGCGAACTGAACTGGCAATTCAACGGCGTGAAGCTGACGTCGATCACCGCCTATCGCGAGTGGGAAAACGACTACGGCCAGGACGTAGATTTTTCGGGTGCGGATATTCTTTACCTCGCCGACGGCGGCCTGAACTTCAACAAGTTCGAGACACTGACGCACGAAACGCGGCTGAACGGCGAGACGGGTTGGGTCAACTGGCTGATCGGTGCGTTCTATTCGAACGAGGACATCACGCGTCAGCAGGCTCTTCGGTGGGGCACCGAGGCTGAAGTGTTCCTTAGCCGCCACCGGTTTGGGCCTGCAGATAACGCCTGGGGGACGGCACTGGGCATTGGCGGCGCGATGTTGACGCCAAACACCGGGTACACCGACCACTATACCCAGAACGCCGAGTCTTTTGCGGTGTTCACGCACAACGTCTTCCACCTGACGGACGATTTGGATTTGATCGCCGGTTTGCGCTGGACGACGGAGACGAAGGAATTCAGCGCGAATTATCAAACGGACAACCAGCTTGGTTGCACGACACTGGAGGGCATTTACGGGCTCGATCCGTCGGCGGCTGTCACGCTGGCGGCGGCGACGACGCAGCGCGCGTTCGCGCTGACCTGCGCGCCGTTCTCGCGCAACGCGCTCGACGGCTTCACGGCTGCTAACCCGCACTTGCAAGACCGGACAGAGGACGAGTTCTCGGGCATTGCGACGCTCGCCTATCAGTTCAACTCGAACGTCAACACTTATGCGACGTACTCGCGCGGGCACAAAGCCGGCGGGTTCAATCTCGACCGCGTGTTCAGCGACTCGGCGGGATCGATTGTGGTGCCGCCCGTGCTTCCCGGCCCGCAAACCGTGCGCGCGCCCGATACGAGCTTCGATTCCGAACTCGTCGATGCTTACGAACTTGGTTTGAAGTTGGCGACCGACGACAATCGCTTCCAGATGAACGTGGCCGGCTTCTATCAGGACTTCGAGAACTTCCAGCTGAACACGTTCACGGGCGTTTCGTTCATCGTGACGTCGGTGCCGGAGGTGATCAGCCAGGGCGTCGAGATCGAAACGTTCTGGTCGCCGTTCCGCGACTTCACAACGAACTTGGGCGTGGCCTATACCGACGCGCGCTATGGCGACGGCGGCGACATGACGGCGTTCGTCACGCAGAACGTCGGTCTGTTCGCTCTGCCGGGCGAGCGGCTGACCCACTCGCCGGAGTGGACCGTCACCGGCGGATTCGACTACTCATTCCCGTTCATCGACACCTTGACGGCGAAACTGCACATGGACGGCCGCTGGCAGAGCGAGATGAACACGGGCTCGAACCTCGATCCGCGCAAGATCCAGGATGCCTATGCCGTGTTCGGTGCGAAGATCGGCTTCTATTCCGAGGACGAATTGTTCGGGCTTGAGTTCTTTGCCCGCAACCTGTTCGACGAGAGCTACATCAACACGGCATTCGACTCGCCGTTGCAGGGCTCGGCGTATTGCAGCAACGCACTGGATCCGACGTTCTGTCCCGGCGCGCCATTCAACGCCAGCCAGTCGAGCACGATCGATGCCTTTGTCGGCGAGCCGCGGATGCTGGGTGCGACGCTGCGGATCAAGCACTAGCTAGCGAAGATCGCGGGAAATCACAGGGCGCCTGCTTCGCGGCAGGCGCCTTCTTCTTTGGGCGGTCGCAACAGTGGCAATTCGGGTGCAGGCCGGTTAGAAGCCGTCGATCTTGAGGAAGCCCGCGCCCTTGTCGCCGTCTCGTTCCACCACCCAGGCGCTGGCGCTCGGCTTTGCGGGGATTGCGCTCTTCTCCGGCCTCGATGCCGTGACGAAGCAGCTGAGTGCGAGCGAGCACACGCTGATGATCACCTTCGGGCGCTATTTGTGCGCGCTGCCCTTTGCGCTTCTGATTTGGCGCCGGGCGGGCGCGCCCAGAGTCACAGGCGAGATGTGGCGGGCGCACGGGTTCCGCGGCACGGTAATGGCGGTTGCGGCGAGCCTCTTCTATTTCGGTCTCGGTGTCGTGCCGCTCGCGGAGGCGATCACGCTCTCGTTCATCGGGCCGTTGTTGGTGCCGTTCCTCGCCGCCGTCATGCTGGGAGAGCGTTTGCGATTTGCGAATGTCGCCGCGAGTGTCGCGGGGTTTGGCGGTGCGGCGGTTGCGGTGACCGGCGGAGCGGACGCTGCGGCTGCTTCCGGGTTCGACCCCGGGCTCTACCGGCTCGGCGTTCTCGCGCTGATCGCGTTTTCGGCGTTGTATGCGCTTTCGGCCGTGTTGCTGCGCGCGCGCGCCGGGCGCGACGGCAGCGCGATCGTCGGCGTGCTCGCGACACTCGTGCCGTGTGCCGTTGCGGCGGGGCCTGCGTTCGCGTTCGGCGAGGTGCCGGCATTGGGGAACGTGCCGTTGTTTCTATTCGCGGGTGCGCTCGGCGCGGTTTCGATGTGGACGCTGACCGAGGCCTATGTGCGCGCGGAGGCCCAGGTGCTCGCCCCGCTCGAGTTCACGGCGCTGCTCTGGGGTGCCGTGCTCGGCTATGTGTTTTTCAATGAGGTGCCCCGCGTGGAACTGTGGTTTGGCGCGGCGATCATCATCGGCGCATGTTTGTGGAGCGGCTGGAAGAGCACGCAGGCAGCCGAAACGGGAATCGTCTGAGAGGCTTTAGCGTGCCACCGGGATGTCCGTGATTTCGGTGAGCATGCTGCCGCCGCACATGATGCGGACCGCGCGGTAATTCATCGAGATCGCGGGGCCTTGGTAGCGGACGGCCTCGGTGTGCAGCACTTGCGGCACGGGCCCTGAGGGCGGGGTTGCGGTCAGGATCAGCTGCTGCGTTGGCGTCGCACTACGGTCTGCCATGCCGGCGGTCAGCGTGAGCTTATAGCCGGGCGTCGGCATCGTGACTTGGCCGGTCGCGATCAGCTCCTTCGTGGCGGCGGGCCCGGGCATCGCGTTCACCCAGGCGGCCCAGTCGCGGCTTTCGATCACGGGGCAGGCGGCAATCGGCGCGGGCTTCGGCGGCGGCGCCGGCTCGGCGGGCGCGTCGTCGCTCGTGCAGGCGGCAAGGGCGGTAAGAGCGACGGCGGCAGTGGCGCGGGCGAATGTCATGGGAGCGGCCTCCTTTGAGTGGCGGCGGTCTTTGCCGGTGAGCTTAAGGGTGCAGCCAGGTTGCGTCTAGCACACGCGCCACCGTGAGCCAGTGCGCCACTTGTGCCATTCGCTCCTGCGTCACGGCCTATTCAGCGGCACCCAGCCTGACGGCATCCGCGCTTCCAGCGGCGCGAACCGCGCCTTGTACGCCATCTTGCGGCTGCCTTCGATCCAGTAGCCTAGGTAGACGTAGGGCAGGCTGCGGGCGCGGGCTTGTTCGATGTGGTCGAGCACGATGAACGTGCCGAGGCTGCGCGGGGCTTCGTCGGGGTCGTAGAAGCTGTAGACCATCGAGAGGCCGTCGGAGAGTTGGTCGGTCAGACCGACCGCCACCAGGTCGCCGGCGTTCGGGCCTGTGCGGTAGCGGTACTCGACGAGGTGGGTTTCGACGGCGCTGTCTTCGACCATCGCCACGTAGTCGAACATCGTCATGTCGCTCATGCCGCCGCCGGTGTGGCGGGCGTCGAGGTAGCGGCGCAGCAGGGCGAACTGTTCTTCCGTCGCCCAGGGGTCGACGACCTCGCCGATCAGGTCGGCGTTCTTGGCGGCGACGCGCTCGAAGGAGCGCGAGCGCTCGAACGCGTCGACGATCACGCGCACGGATACGCAGGCTTGGCAGCCCTCGCAGCTTGGGCGGTAGGCGATGTTTTGCGAGCGGCGGAAGCCGGCGTGGGTCAGGCTGTCGTTCAGCGTGCGGGCGACTTCGCCCGACAGGCGCGTGAAGACTTTGCGCTCCATATGGCCGGACAGATACGGGCACGGCGCGGGGGACGTGAGATAGAACTGCGGAAAGCGAATCCCCAACTGTTCGGTCAACGCGCGCAACTCCCCGGTGGCCGCCCGTCGCGAATCGGTCGCGCCCTGGGCTGACTTTGGAATTTCACACAGACGCGCGGCGCTGAGAACCGGTCGGCGCAACGATTTTTGTGGGGGTGTGCGGCGGCCGAAAAGCGGCGGTTTTCTGTCTTCCTTGCCCATGTGGAAGTGCCCCGCCCGCTGCCGATTGCGGGTTGCCTTGCAGGGCGCTTGCCAGTAGGCGGAGGGGGCCGTTCAGCCAGTTGGATTTCGATGAGCCAGGATTCCCGCGCTTTCCGCGACGCATTGGGCCATTTTGCGACAGGGGTGGCTGTGGTCACCACGGGCGGGGCGGCGGGGCCGTTGGGGTTGACCATCAACTCGTTCGCCTCGGTTTCGCTCGAGCCGCCTCTGATTTTGTGGAGCCTCGACAAGGCGTCGGACCGGTTCGGCGCGTTGATGGCGGCCCCGCACTTTGCCGTGAACATGCTCGCCGGCGATGCACGCGACTTGGCGCAGCGGCTTGCGCGCAAGGGGCAGTCCGGCCTCGGCGATGAGGCGGTTCGGCTGAGCCCGCGGGGCGTGCCGCTGCTGGCTCGCGCGATCGCGCATTTCGAGTGCAGCGTCGAGCACCGCTACGAGGGCGGCGACCACGTCATCTTCGTCGGTCGTGTGCTCGCGTTCGACCACACCTCGCACGGCGATCCGCTGATCTATTATCGCGGGCGTTACCGGGCGCTGTCGGAACTCGAAGGCTGAAGCGTCAGCGTTGCGACCGCTGCGCGTTCGATCGCGGCGCGGTCGGTCGTCATCTGCAAGTACTCGCCCTTCGCCCAGCGCGGGGTCAGGTCGGTGTAGTGGGGCGAGTAGATGTTGCCGCTTTGGCCGGTCGAGGCCATGTAGATCGACTGGTTGGGATCGGCCAGATCATAGACGGCGCGGTAGCCGCTGCCGTGAACCGCTGCGTACGGCTCGCTGTTCGAGTAGCGGTAGGCGGCGCGTTGGATCGTCGAATTGCCGCCGCCCATGATCTCGCTCAGGCCGAACAGGTTCTTCAGCACCGGAATGAAACCGAACGGCGTATGCGAGAGGCGCGCGCGATGTGCTTCGCCCCAGCGCCATTTCGCCATGTCGGCGCCGTAGCGCTCGGCGAGGTCGTCGAGCGCCGCGCCGAGGCTCTTCGCCAAGATGGCGGCGCAGTCTTCTTTGGCGGGGGTCTTGACGTCGTCGCAGAAGACGGCCGCGGGTTCGGCTTTCAGAACGCCGGTGAGGAAGTTCGGGCGGTCGTTCCAGACGCTGTTGAAGGTGTCGCCGAGCTCGTCGGCGAACAGAGCCTTCGCGAAGTTGCGCATCCAGGCGGCGAAGATGAGCGGCTCAGGCCGGTCGGGGCGCATATGCATGTCCCACGCCGTGAGCAGGCGCAGCGCGCCGCTTGAGCGGCTGTCGGACGGCTTCGTTTGGGCGAGGAGAAGCGGCACGACGTCCATCGCGAATTGTTCGCCGTCGTCGAGCTGCATCCTGCGCATGCTCTCGACCGTGTGGGGCGCCGACTTGGCTTGCAGCAAATGCGCGATGCGCCGGGCGCGATGCTCGGGATCGAAGTCGAGCGCGATCAGCGGCTTGTAGGACGGTGGCACTACGTTGTTGTTTGCGGTCCAGAACATGTCGGCGGCACCGCCGGTCCAGAGAGGACGGTCGGGTCCATTCAAGAATCCTTGCCAGTCGAAGCGCGGGTCGCGTCCGTTGCCGGGTAGCAAGCCCGCAACCCGATTGTCCGCGCGGCGCTTCGGGATCGCGCCGGGTAGCGTGAGGCCGATATTGCCCGCGCTGTCGGCGAAGACGAAGCTTTGAATAGGCGCGCGATAGGGGTCGAACACGCGTTCAACCGTTTCGCGGCTGGTGTCGTTTGCCGTGAAGATGCCGAGCGCGGCTTCGATCGTCGCGTCGCCGTCGTCGAGCGCGGGCCAGCGAATGCTGAGCGCATAGCCGTCGGGGACGAGCGCCTTCAGGCGCGGCTCGTCGGTCGGCAGGATCGGACCGTTGCGGCTTTTGCGGATGAAGATCGTCTTGGCGCCGGCGAAGCGGACTTTGACGATCTCGGCGCGCGTCTCGAACGGCTTCGCGCCTTCCGGCGTCAGGTAGCTGCCGGGATCGTTCGGGTCGATCTTCTCCCAGATCAGGTCTTGCGTGTCCGCGTGCGTGGTCGTCATGCCCCAGGCGATGTTCGCCGTGCGGCCGGCGATGATCGCGGGCAGGCCCGGTACGGTGCCGCCGATCGCCTCGCCTCCCGGCCAGTGCACATGGGCCAGATACCAAAAGCCGGGGACGGTGAGCGCCAAATGCGGGTCGTTCGCGAGCAGCGGCTTGCCGCTTGCCGTGTGTGCGCCGCCGACGACCCAGTTGTTCGACGCGCCGACGGTGGCGAGGACGGGCGCCAGGGCATCGAGCGCGTCGGCGAACTTCGTCCCTTCTTGCGGCGCGTAGGCGCGATAGGCTTCCAGTACGTCGGGCGGAAGCGGCGGGTTGAAGAGTGCGGCTTTTTCGGGTGGCAGCGTTTTCAGCAACTGCAGGCGGAACAGTTCCTGAAACGCGTTTGCCGAGAGCTGCACGGCGACGCCTTTCAATACGGCGACGGAGTCGGTCGGCTGCCACGGCTCGAAGTCCGTGCCGAGCATGAAGAACTCCGGCGGCAGCGGCTTGCCGCCCTTCGGCCGCGCCGCGTTCACGCCGGCGGCGTAGGCGGCGAGCGCCGCGCGCGTGTCGGGCTTGAGGCGCGCTTCGGCTTCGCGCGCGGCGCGGTAGAGGCCAAGCGTGCGCAGGTAGGTGTCCGGCATGAGCGTTGCCGAACCGGCGATCTCGCTCAAGCGGCCTTGCACGACGCGCCGCTGGAACGACATCTGCCAAAGCCGGTCTTGCCCGTGCACATAGCCGAGGCCGAACAAGGCGTCGTCGCGGCTTTGTGCATAAATGTGCGGCACGCCGTCGGCGTCGCGCAGGATGCGCACGGGCGCAGCGACGCCCTCTACGGTCACCTCACCCGCCAATTTCGGCACTGACCAGCGGAGCCAGAGGCTTGTGATGGCGAGCCACAAAGCGGCGAGGCCGAAGACGAAGGCGAGCGTCATTCCGGTAAGTTTGAAGAAGCGATTCATTCGACTCGATTTGGGTATGCCGTAGCGTGTATCTCAAACCAACAAGATCGTTATGACCGGGCTTGACCCGGTCACCCAGGGTCGAGGCATCGGCGTGGGCTCTGGGTGGCCGGGTCAAGCCCGGCCATGACGAGCATAATTGGAGGGGACCTGCAAATGGCAAACGTCAGTTTCATCGGCCTTGGACGTATGGGCTTTCCGATGGCGGGGCATCTCGCGAAGGCGGGGCATACCGTGACGGTTTTCAACCGCACCGCCGCGCGCGCTGCGGAATGGCGGGCG
This sequence comes from uncultured Flavobacteriaceae bacterium, assembly GCA_964647355.1. GTDB lineage: Bacteria > Pseudomonadota > Alphaproteobacteria > Micropepsales > Micropepsaceae > SZUA-430. Next base: position 27,574 of record CAZYGK010000012.1, read on the forward strand.
GCGCACGAGGGCCGGATCGCCGGGACGGTGGCCGAGGCGGCGAAGGGCGCGCAGATCGTGTTCTCGTGCGTGGGCGACGATCCGGACATTCGCGCCGTCGCGGACGCGGCGTTTCCGGCGATGGACAAGGGCGCCGTCTTTGTCGATCACACGACAGGGTCTGCTATGCTTGCAGGAGATCTCGCGCGGGAAGCGGCAGCCAAGGGCATTTCGTTCGTCGACGCGCCGGTGTCGGGTGGCGAGGCGGGCGCGCAGAAGGGGCAACTCACCGTGATGTGCGGCGGCGACGAAGCGGCTTACGCCAAGGGTGAGCCCGTGATGCGCGCTTATGCGAAAATGGTGAAGCGCTTGGGACCCGCCGGTGCTGGGCAGAAGACGAAGATGGTCAACCAGATCTGCATCGCGGGTGTGGTGCAGGGTTTGGCCGAAGCGATCCATTTTGCGGAGAAGGCGGGCCTCGACCCCAACGCTGTCGTCGAGGTGATCTCGAAAGGTGCTGCGCAAAGTTGGCAGATGGAAAACCGCGCCGCCACGATGCACGAGCGCAAGTTCGATTTCGGCTTCGCAGTGGAATGGATGCGCAAAGACCTGCGCATTGCGCTCGCCGAAGCTCGCAAGACCGGAGCGCAGCTGCCGCTCACAGCACTCGTGGATCAGTTCTACGCCGACGTCGAACGCCTGGGCGGCAAGCGCTGGGACACGTCGAGCTTGATTGCAAGGTTTGGGCGGTAAGCTACCGGGTTGAGTTCATCTCGCATCGTTCGGCTACTCCAGACCCCCCAAGAGACCGGCATTCCGCCAATGCAGCTTGCATGTTGGGGATGTCGCCAGCCAAACGCCAATAGCGGACGATCTTCGGGAGTAACAGCGGCGCCAGCGCCGGCAAGGAAACTTTGAGCCGCACGAGGATCGCCGCGGCTTCGCCGAAGCGCCCGCGAATCTCAAGTTCAGATGCCGCGAACTCGAACACATCTGGGACGATCTGCGGCGCGCGGGTGGCTTGCAGGATGTAGCGCAGGGCATCGTCGTTCCGGCCATGGTGCTTAGCGACGAGGTAATTCAACTCCAGAACCGGCACCAAGTTTTCATCCTTGCCCCTGATCGAAATCTGTCTTGCAATGGCTTCGGCCTGCGGCCAATTGCCGGCCCGAACCGCCTCGCGGCCTTGGTAAGCCTGATGGCTGCGGTTGGCATCCCCATTGGGCGCCAAGAATTGCAAAAGGTTGGAGGCAGTTCTGCCTTGGTCGTCGCGAAACTGGGTAATTCTGCCCTCGGGTTGGCCCTTGTAATGTTCTTCGCGGTGCTTGGACGCGGCTTCGCGCCGGTCGGCGGCGTCAGGATGCGATTTGAACCAACTTGCGATCAGGCTTTTGCGCTCTGCGCAAATCGGATTGTTGGGGTCGAGCCCGCTGGGTCTGCTGGCGGGTAGGCCCGGAAGGCGACGGCGAAGCCAGTCTGTTAGCTCACGCTCCGCTGCGGACTCCGGGCCGCAGAGCTTGTCCAGCAAGAGCTCGTGCTGCTTTTCCTCATCCTCAAGGACATCGAACGTTCTCTCCGCTCCCCTGGCGCTCCGGCCGGATTCGAGAACGAACTCGATCCCTAGTTCGTCCGCTTCGTATTCCTGAGCCCTATCCCATGCGGGCGCCAGATATTTATTCGCCAGCGAAACACCGATCGCTGACCATGCGATCGAGTTTGCCGTGTCGCCTTCGCCATGCCTCCTTACGATCCTGGACAATACCAGACCGGCTGCAGCAACGCGGTCAATCTGTTTACGAATTTCCTGAGCGCGGAAGTGGTCATACAAGATGTGCGATGATTCATGGCCGATGAGAAAGTCGAACTCGTCGAAGCTCGTGGTTGCCGCCAAGGTGCTGAGGCCGATAACGATTGCGCCGCCCGATGTCGCAAAGGCGTTATAACTTCCTTGCGCCTGCTGCAACAATTGAACCAACTCGCCATCGGTGGTCGCCGCCTTCGCGCGCGCGATCACGCCGATGTCGTCGAGGATAATGAACTCGATGTGCGGCGCCTTGATGCCGGGCGTCTTTGCCAACATGTCGGCGAGTCGGGCCCGTATCTTGTTGCTAAGCTCGTTGTCGGTAATCACGTGGTTGGAGCCGAGTTCCGACTTCTTCGCAAAGCCTTGTGCCAGCGCCGGCACGCCCATATCTGGGGCCTCCGCGGCGGTGTTCTCCGCGCGGCGGCGCTCGAACCGAGAGTAGTCGACTGGGTCTTCAGCCAGTTTCTGCCAATTCTTCCTGTCTGCCGCCGTTCCGTCTGCGGTGCTGAAGCATAGACATGAAACGACGGCAAAAGACGCTATCAACCGTCGCGCAAATGTGTTCATTTCCTCTCCGATCAGCACGGCGATGTGAAGCCCTTCGGCGCGGCCGACGTTCCCGTAATCTTGCGCTTGCCCGAAGAGCCGGCCGCGGGGCGTTTGGCACCAGTGCATCGGAGATCGCCGCGGTTCCTCAGCAACGCAATCCATTTGGACGGATCGACCATTTCGACGGCGTCGTAATCGATGAAGTAGGACTCGTCGGGATCGATTGTTGGAAATGAAATAAGCAGCATCTTGTTGTCGGGCCAAACACCGTCGACTGAAATGTCGCCAACCGATGGCGGTGTGTTTTCGGCGGTGAGCATCGTATCGGAGATATTGCCGCTGCGCTCGTAGGTCTGGATTGGAAAGGGCGCCGCGAAGCGCTTGATCTGCCCAAGCTCGCCCGAATAAGCTGGCGTGTTAGTCACCCAAGCGAGCAAGACAGCGGTGGCTATCCAACTCAGTAAGATCTTGATGGTCACTGTGTCCTCCTCTAATGCCTGCCAAATAGAAGCACCCGAAGTTCTCGTCCTGCATCGGTGAAAAGCGCGATTCCCGAAATCGCAGCCACGCCGCCCCAATTGTAGGGCGTCAAATAGAGTTGCGTCAGGAACACCGTTAACAGCACCGTTGAGATCAGTGAAAAGACTATCCAAGCCATCGCGCGGGCGGCGAGGCTCCTGAACGCGCTCCATCGCGACAGCGGCGTTAGAAAATTGGTACGGAAGAAGAGGCTGCCGCCGAGCAGCACTATGAAGATCAAGAGAAACTGCAGAACCTCGACCCACTGCGACGCGTGCAGATAGCGGCCTTGATAGGTGAGCAAGTTGTCGAACGCCATTGCGTGGTAGAAAATGCCGGGGACTTGGCCGTGTACGGGCGATACGACCGTGTCATTCGACGTGTTGCCTTTGACCCCTAAGAAGACGTACTTGCCGCGCAGGCTCGAAGCGCCGCCCGGTTGATACAAATCGCCTGCGAGAATTGCGTCGTGATACAGACAAGGCTGAAGTTGGTTCCATCCTTTCGGTTCGTCGCCGGGCCTGTCGCCCGCGATCTTTCCCGTAAGGCCGATCCTGACCGTCTCAACGAAACCTCGGAGCCGGCTCTCGGGTTCGTCGAAGATTGGCGCGCACCATGAGACATCCGCAGGGTTTGCGGAGGCTTTGATCGTGTTTCCCCATACCAGCAGCATTTCACGTTGCGTGCGCACAATCCGTTGCTGCGCCGGGGCGGCGAGTTCCCAAAGTGCGCCGCTGCCTTGCGGTAGTCCGGTTGGACCGAGAACTTCGTAGTGATTTTGTTCGGAGAAATGCTCCACGGAAGTTTGCATCACGCGCGCGCGTAGACGCTTCGCTTGTTGCGGATCTCGTGTGAGCGACTTGAGTGGTTCGATCAGGGGCGAAGGATCCGGCGCCATTGTCGCGAACACGATGGGCGGGCCGTTGTTTGGGAGCTCACCAAGCAACTCCCGGAATTGCCGTTCGCCGCGCTTGTCATCCAGGTCGCTATCGTAGAGAAAATCGACGAACAACGCCTTGGGTTGAGCTTTGAGAATGGTCCGTATCAAATCGATGTGTTCGTCGAATTTGATCGGCCACGTGTTGCTCTCTCGCGGCCAAAGTGGCTTTCCCGCGTTGTCCTTTGCAACAAGGTTGTCTTGATCGACTAATACGACGCTAATTTGATCACGCGCGCTGGCGCCGTAAATGGTTGGGTACAAACGTAAGAATATCTCTTCCGAGGCGCGATCGGCAGACGACGACATTCCGAACGGGTCTATGCGCAAAACCGCGAACCACAGGGCCGCCTGAACAAGGGCGGTAGCGATCAGAATTAGAGTGTCCCGTTGAATGTACATGGTGGTGCAGCAGCGGCGCGCTCTCAGTCGTGGCCAGCGCCGAAGGCTGGTGTCGTCCCGGTGAACTGTTTTTGCAAAAGGAATGATCCGGGCGGGCGCCGAACTGTCAAGCGAGACAGTCGTGGAAGGTCGAACTTCCGCGTGCATGTTGTGAAGAGTCTGCATTGCATTCGCGCGAGCGGCGAGTGCGAAAACTACCGCTCGCGGTTCGGGAGACAAAGCGGCATCCGTGCCTTACTCGACGCCGCCACGGAGGTTTACGGGTGCGGGCTCGTGTTGAGGCTCGGCCGGCAGCGACTCGTCTGGCGCGTCGACGATGCCTTCGGTGCCACTCGTTGGCGCCGGGTTGTCGGTTGCAGGCGGCAAGGGTTGGCTGGCGGGAGGTTCGCTCGCTTCCGGCGTAAGGTGTGCGTCTGCGGGCGCGGACTCGGGCTCGGCCGGCAAGGCTTCCGGTATACTTGGGGCCAGATCAACCGGTGCGCTGGGTGCTTGTTGCAATTCCTCCGGCAGAGGCTCGCGCGGTGTGATGACTTCGGGGTCGGCGAGCGTCGGTTGATTGAGCGTCGAGTCGAAGAGGGCGGGTTCCGCGGGTTGGTTCCAATCGGTGCCGGTGCCGAATGCGAGAGCTGCGCCCGCAAAGATGACCGCGCCGACGACCGAAGCGGCCACCGTAAAGCGCGCCGTGGCGGCGAACCAGCCGTCGGCGGTTTGGAAGCGGTCCCACCAATTCAACTTTTCCTGCCGCGGGCGGGCATCGCCGAGCATGAGGCGCGGGTACTCCGCGGGCACCACAGGTGCGGCGGGTGCAGCGGGCAGATGGGCTCCCTTGGCGAGCGCCGTGGCCACTTCGTCTTCGGCGATGAGAAGCTCCTGCAACGCGGCGCTACGCACGGACATGAGCAGCCCGCCGGCGGCATTGGTCCAGCCGTCGATGACGCCGAGCCAGTCGCCGACGTTTTCGTCGGTTGCCGGCGGCAGCGTGAATTCGCCGAGCGCCTCCTTGTAGCTGGTGATCTCCGCACGCTTGGCGGTGCGCTCGTCGAGGCCGAGTTGCAGACCGTGCTTGTGAACCGCTTCGAGCGCGTCATGCAAATCGTTGCCGGCGGCGATCAGGCGCTTCATCTCTTTCTTGCTGACTTTTCGGTCCGCCGTTACCACCGCGAAGACATTGTGAAACACACCCTGCAGGTCCATCAGGTCCGCGTGGGTGTGTTCGGCGTAGTGGATCAGCGATGCCAATCCCATGAGGTAGGTGTCCCAGCCGTTGCCGATTGCCTTGGCGGCGGCGAGATGGGCGCTGCGCACCTCGCGGTCGTGGCCTGCAATGTCGGCTTTGATCGGGTCGATCTCTTCGTCGAGCGATTTCAGGATCTTCGGCAGCTGGCGGGGCGGCACTTCTTCGCCGCGCCAGCGAACGACACCGCCAGGCGCCTTGAGATAGCCCTTCTGCAGTCCTTCGAACGTGTTCTTCTCGTCGAACAGCTCACGCAGCTTTTCAAGCGCGTCGCCGAAATTTTGCGGGTAAAGCGCGCCGATACGCGCGGTCACGTTGCCGGCCGGCGCGTCGTGGTACATGTCGGACGGGTTCTTGAAGCCGCGGGCGATCGCGCGGCCCAGATAGGCGCCGCGATAGCGTTTGTTGATCGTTATGCTGGAGTAGCTTTCGTCCAAGCGCATCAGCGTCTCGTCGAGCGGCGCCGCCGCGGGCGCAGCGTCCTTCGCGTCGGGTGCGGGCCGGAACACGTGCGCCGTCATTTGCTCGCGCAAGGCAGGTGCATCGGGGAACAGCTCCCAGGCGCTGCGGTCGTCGAGTTCGCAACGCACAAAGACGATCTTTGCGTTCTCCTCGCGGTCGGCGTTCGCGGGATGGGTTGCCCACATGCGCGGCGGTGCGGCGATGTCGTTCTTGAAGACGCGCTGTAGCTCTGCCGCTTCGGTCGTGCGCGCGGGCGCCGCGCCATAGTGCGGGTCGTTGTAGATCGAGCGCAGGTGATCGAGCACACGGCTCTGCACGGCAAACACGTCTTTGACCGGCGTTTTGTTGCCGTACTCGACGTTTGCGAAGCCGAAGGCGCGGTCAAGCGCGTCGTCGGCTCCGGACAGCTTGTGCAATGCGTTGATCAAGGCCTCGCTGCCCGTGGCGGACACCGATACGAGGTCGGCTTGGAACTCCATTTCGCGCGATAGCGCGCGCTGCGCCAGGATCACGCCCGAGAGCAACGTGTCGGTGAGCGAGCGGATCGACCAGACGACGAACTGCAGAAGCCACCCGATCCACGCAACGCGCAGGTCGAAGCGGCTCAAGCCCGACAAAAACTTGTCGAGCATGTCGCGCTTGTTCACGACTTGGGTCGCGATCTGCTGGGCAACATACACCCAGCGGCCAACCGCCATCGTCTTCTGCGCAAAGTGACCGAACTCGTGGGCAAGGACGGCTTTGAGTTCGCTCAGGGTGAGGACGTTGACGAGGCCGAGGCCGATCTCGAGGTTCTTCTTCGACGGCATGATCAGGTTGAAAAAGTTGAGATCGTAGAACACGGCCGCGTTGACCCGCGGCGACAGGAATACGCGGTGTGGCTTCGGCGCGCCGGTTTCGTCGGCGATCGTGTGCAGGAATTTGAAGAGGCGCGGGTGGTCCTTCGCCTTTAGCTCCATGTCTTCGTTGCCGGCGCCCTTCTGGAAGAAGACGAGGCTTTTGGCCATGAAGAGCGCGAGGAACGCCGAGCAAGCGCCTGCGAGGGCCGCCCACACTTGATCCTTCTCGAAGCGTTCAATGCCGTCGAAGATCGCGTAAGCGGTCCATCCGAACCAACCCATGAGCGCCAGATAGAGCGCCATGAAACCGATGAGGCTCAGCATCGCGAGCGTCGCGTGGCGGCGGTACTTTGGCGTCGCCTTCGTCAGACCTTCCGGAACCACGGCCGGGCTCGGCGGAAACACAAACGTATCGACCGGCGCCTGCTTGCGCTTGAAAAATGCCATCGGAAGACCCCATCCCCAAGGGGTTCGAGCCTAAACGGAAAACGTGCAACGCTGGTTAGCGGACGCACGCGCGGCGCGAAAAAGGCGCAAGACCGTGGGATTTTTGCTGCAATTCGGCCCTGCGATTTTTGGCAATCAGCGCAGCAACCGCGCGGCCCGCGGGGCAAAGTACGTCAACACGCCGTCCGCGCCGGCGCGCTTGAATCCGGTCAGCGTCTCGATGATAGCGCGGTCGGCGTCCATCCAGCCGCGTTCGGCCGCGGCCATAATCTGCGAATACTCACCCGAGACCTGATAGGCGAACGTCGGGACGCCAAACGTCTCTTTCACGCGCCGCACGATGTCGAGATAGGGCAGGCCGGGCTTGACCATGACCATGTCAGCGCCCTCAGCGATATCGAGCGCGACCTCGCGCAGCGCTTCGTCGCCGTTCGCGAAGTTCATCTGGTAGGTTCGCTTGTCGCCCTTCAGTGCGGACGATGAGCCGACAGCATCGCGAAACGGGCCGTAGAACGCCGAAGCGTACTTCGCCGCATAGGCCATGATCAGCGTGTCTTTGTGCCCCTCGCGCTCAAGCTCTTTGCGGATCGCGCCGATGCGGCCGTCCATCATGTCGGAGGGGGCGATGATATCGCAGCCCGCCCGCACCTGGTTCAACGACTGGGCGACCAGCACTTCGACGGTCTCGTCGTTCAGGATGACGCCGTCTTTGATGAGGCCGTCGTGACCGTGGCTGGTGTACGGGTCGAGCGCCACATCGCACAGGACGCCGATGTCGATCTTCGCGGCTTTCACCGCACGTGACGCGCGGCAGACGAGGTTGTCGGGGTTCAAAGCCTCGCGACCGTCTTCGCTCTTCTTTGCGGGGTCGGTGTAGGGAAAGAGCGCGAGCACCGGGATGCCGAGCTTCGCCGCTTCCTCGGCAGCGGCGGGCACGAGGTCCACGGTCAGCCGTTCTACCCCCGGCATAGAGGCGATCGGCTCGCGCCGGTTCGTGCCGTCCACGATGAAGATGGGCCAAATCAGGTCGGCGGGGGTCAGCACATTTTCCGCTACCAGCCGCCGCGCCCACTCGGTACGCCGCAAGCGGCGCATGCGGGTTTCGGGGAAACGCGGGGCATCCGAAGTCATGGGCGGGCCGTTCGTTGACAGTCTCTTGGACCCTTCGTATCACCCCCGCAAGGTTAAGGGGAAGGCGGCATGCCCTTCGAACTTTCGGAAGACCAACGGCTTATTCAAAAGACCGCGCGCGACTTTTCGACCGCGCAACTCGCCCCCTTCGCGGCGAAGTGGGATGAGGAGGAGACCTTCCCCATCCCGACGATGCGCGAAGCGGCCGCGCTTGGCTTCGCCGGCATCTATGTTAAGGGCGATGTCGGCGGCTCGGAGCTGACGCGCCTCGACGCGGCATTGATCTTTGAAGAGCTATCGGCGGGCTGTACGGCGACGGCCGCATATCTTTCGATCCACAACATGGCCTCGTGGATGATCGACCGCTTCGGCTCGGACGAGCAGCGCCGCAAGTGGTTGCCGAAACTGACGACCATGGAACTGATCGCAAGCTACGCGCTGACCGAACCGAGTTCCGGCTCCGATGCGGCGAGCCTGAAGACGAAGGCGGTGCGCGACGGCGACCACTACGTGTTGAACGGCGGGAAGGCCTTCATCTCGGGCGCCGGCGTGTCCGACATTTATGTCTGCATGGTACGCACGGGCGGGGAGGGACCGAAAGGCATCTCGTGCATCGTCGTCGAGAAGGGCACCAAAGGTCTCTCCTTCGGCAAGAACGAGCGCAAGATGGGCTGGCGCAGCCAACCGACCGCGCAGGTGATCTTCGAAGATTGCCGCGTGCCGGTCGCGAACCGCATCGGCGCCGAGGGCGACGGCTTCCGCATCGCCATGATGGGCCTCGATGGCGGGCGCATCAATATCGGCGCCTGCTCGCTTGGAACCGCGCGCGCGGCGCTGGAACAAGCGCAGCGTTACGTGACCGAGCGCAAGCAGTTCGGCCAGGCCTTGAGCGACTTCCAAACCACACAGTTCAAGATCGCCGACATGGCGACCGAACTCGAAGCCTCGCGCCTCATGATCTGGAACGCAGCCGCCGCTCTGGACCGGCGCGACCCGCGCGCGACGATGCTGTGCGCCATGGCTAAGCGCTTTGCGAGCGACAATGCTTCGAAGATCGCTAACGACGCGCTGCAGCTGCATGGCGGCTATGGCTACCTGCAAGACTTCCCACTCGAGCGTCACGTTCGCGATCTGCGCGTGCATCAAATCCTCGAAGGCACGAACGAGATCATGCGCGTGATCATCGCGCGCGAGCTTTCGCGCCAATGATCTCGAACCGTCTTGCATTGTGGGCCGTCGCGTACGGCTTGCTCATCTGGTTCGAGGCGACCGTGATCGTGCGCTGGTTCGGCAACTATGTGTTGATCCCGGGAAACACGGTTCTTACCGTCACCGTCTTCGTGCTGACTGTACCGCTCGTTCTCGCGATCGGCTGGTTCTTCTTTGCGGCGTTCCAAACGAAGCCGCTCGAGCGGGCCATCACGACGATCCTGATTTGCGCCGCAGGTCTCGTGGCCGACGCGTTCGTGTTCGTGTGGATCGAGAACGTGTTTCCGGTGATGGATGCGACGCAGGAGCGGATTTTCGCAAGCTGGCTGTTGTGGGCCTACGGCCTTGGGCTCTTGAGCGGCATTTGGCCGGTCAGACTTCCGCGCGTACCCGCAGCCTAAAGGGCAAAGACATGGAAGACGTTCTCTTCGAGCAGCGCGGCCGTGTCGGCCTCGTCACTTTGAACCGCCCGAAGGCACTGAACGCGCTGACGCTCGACATGGTCGACGCGATGCAGGCGCAGCTCAAAGTTTGGCGCACCGATGATACGATCGAACTCGTTGTCGTGCGCGGAGCAGGGGAGCGCGCGTTCTGCGCGGGCGGCGACATCCGCGCGCTGCATGACTCCGGCAAAGCCGGTACGCCCTATGTGATCGACTTTTACGCGCGCGAGTATGTGCTCAACACGCATATCAAGCGCTACCCGAAGCCCTACATCGCGCTGATCAACGGCATCGTCATGGGCGGCGGCGTCGGCGTCTCGGTCCACGGCCGCCATCGCGTGTGCGGCGAGAATACGATGTTCGCCATGCCCGAAACCGGGATCGGTCTCTTCCCCGACGTCGGCGGCACTTTCTTCCTTCCGCGACTGCCTGGCGAACTCGGGATGTATCTGGGGCTGACCGGCGCGCGGATGGACATTCACGACGCCAAGTACGCCGGTATCGCGACCCACGTCGTGCCCGCGCGCCAGCACGAAGAGCTGATCGGCGCGCTGGCCGACGGCGGCGAGGCCTACGAGAAGACGCTCGCGCGTTTCGCGGTCGCGCCCGCCAATGTCTGCCGGATCGCGGGTCTGCAACCCTTGATCGACAAGCACTTCGCGCACGGGTCAGTGGAAGCGATCGTGGCCTCGCTCGAAAGCGATGCGTCGCTTTTTGCGGCCGAGACGCTGAAGACGCTGAAGACGAAGTCGCCCACGAGTCTGAAAGTGACGTTCCGCCAGCTTCGTGAGGGGCGCCAGAACGGCTTCGAGGAATGCATGCGGCTGGAGTTTCGGCTCACGAACCGCTTCATGCGGGGTCACGACTTTTATGAGGGCGTGCGCGCGGTCATCATCGAGAAGGACAATGCTCCCAAGTGGAGCCCGGCATCGGTCGGCGACGTGAAGACGGAGGACGTGCTCGCCTACTTTGCGGCACTTCCCGGCGGGGATCTCGCCCTCGCGTAGCGGCGCTTTCGAGCCTATAAGACTGGAAAGATTTGGGAGGTAACATCATGCGCATCGGATTCATCGGTCTTGGAAACATGGGCGGGCCGATGGCGGCCAATCTCGTGAAGGCTGGGCACGATGTTGCGGTGTTCGACATGGCGGGCACTGCGGTCGCGAAAGCGGTTGAGGCCGGTGCGCACGCGCGCACGTCGGCGGCCGACACGGCGCGCGAGCGCGAAGCGGTGGTCACGATGCTGCCTGCCGGTCACCACGTACGACAGGTTTATCTCGGCGAGAACGGCATTTTGAAACAAGCGAAAGCCGGAACGCTGCTGATCGATTCGTCCACGATCGATGTTCAAACGGCGCGCGACGTGCACGCCGCAGCGAAGATCGCAGGGGTCGAGTTTCTGGACGCGCCCGTATCGGGCGGCGTCGGAGGGGCGGCGGCGGGGACGCTTACCTTCATGGTGGGCGGCGACGAAGCGGCGTTCGGCCGGGCGAAGCCCATTCTCGAAAAGATGGGCAAGAACATCTTTCATGCGGGTGGCGCCGGCAACGGCCAGGCGGCAAAGATTTGCAACAACATGCTGCTCGCGATTTCGATGATCGGCACCTGTGAAGCGTTCGTGCTCGCCGAAAAGCTCGGCCTCGACGCCGAAACGCTGTTCAAGATTTCGTCCACCGCTTCCGGCCAGTGCTGGAGCTTAACGAGTTATTGCCCGGTTCCGGGCCCTGTCCCCGCATCGCCGGCCAACCGGAATTATCAGGCGGGTTTCACAGCCTCGATGATGTTGAAGGACCTGAAGCTGGCGCAAAACGCAGCGCAAGCCTCGGGTGCGGCAACGCCGCTCGGCGCGCAGGCGACCGCGATCTACTCGATGTTCGAGTCGGCGGGCGCAGGGGGGCGAGATTTTTCCGGAATCATCCAGTTGCTGCGCGGAAACCCTCAGGCTTAACCGAAAATTAGCTACGGAACTTAAATCGGCCTTAGCGCGCCATGCCTAATGTGACGCCTGTCATAGGGCGAAAAGCCCAAAGCAGGTGGGTATTGGTCATGAGCGTTACAGCGACGGCACGTCAGCATGTTGAAAATCACGAAGAGGGGCAGGCAAAGCCGCGCTACCTCGAGTGCTTGAATCTGATCGAGCGTTTGCACCGTCAGCTGCTCGACGTGATCAAGGACGAACTCGAGCGCGTCGGTCAGCCCGACGTGAACAGCGTACAGGCGCTGCTTCTGTTCAATATCGGCGAACAGGAGCTGACGGCGGGGGAACTGCGTACGCGGGGGCACTATCTGGGCTCGAACGTCTCGTACAACCTCAAGAAGCTCGTCGAGGGCGGCTACATCAATCACGTCCGCTCGGACGCCGATCGCCGCACGGTGCGTGTGAGCTTGACCGAGAAGGGCAAGAGCATTCGCCAGATCGTGGCCGGTCTCTTCGACCGTCACGTGCACTTGGTCGAGCCGACCGGCGGCCTTCAGGTGTCCGAGTTCGCGGCGCTCAACAAGGCGCTGCAGCGGCTCGAGCGCTTCTGGATGGACCAGGTTCGCTACCGCCTCTAATCGAGGTCGGACACTCAAGAAATTGCGAGCCCGCAGTCTCCGGCTGCGGGCTTTTTTGCGTACCGGGCGCCAACGCGTGAACGATTGCGAGTGGTTCTTAACTACGGCAGGCGATGCGACAAAACGCACTGGCCTTGGCGCGCGCGCGAGGCTTTACTACCTGATCAAAGAGTCACGCTCGGGCTGGGTCGCGAATGGACTACGAAAGCCGGTTTTCTCAAGCACTTGCGCAGGTGAAAGAGGAAGGACGCTATCGCGTCTTTGCCGACATCGTCCGGCGCCGCGGCGCGTTTCCCGAAGCGATGTACCATACCGCCGACGGCGAGCGGCCGATTACGGTGTGGTGCTCCAACGACTATCTTGGCATGGGCCAGAGCGCGATCGTGACGGCGGCTATGCACGCGGCGATCGACGCGGCCGGAGCCGGGTCGGGCGGGACGCGTAACATCTCGGGCACGACGCATTATCATGTGGAGCTTGAGCGCGAGCTTGCCGATCTGCACGGCAAGGAAGCGGCGCTCGTCTTCACGTCGGGCTTTATCGCCAACGAGGCGGCGCTTTCGACGCTGGGGAACCTGCTGCCCGGCTGCATCATCTTTTCGGATGCGCTCAATCACGCCTCGATGATCGAAGGCATGCGTCACTCGAAGGCGCAACGGAAGGTCTGGCGGCACAACGACCTCGAGCATCTTGAAGAGCTGCTTTCGCAGGCCGATCCCGCGGCGGCTAAAGTGGTGGCGTTCGAGTCGGTGTACTCGATGGACGGGGACATCGCGCCGATCGGCAAGATCTGCGAACTCGCCAAGCGCTACGGCGCGCTGACGTATCTCGACGAGGTGCACGCTGTGGGTCTCTACGGTCCGCGGGGCGGCGGGGTTGCTGAGCGCGACGGCGTCATGGACCGCGTTGACATCATCAACGGCACGCTGGCCAAGGCCTATGGCGTGATGGGCGGCTACATCGCGGCGTCGGCCAATTTCATCGATGTCGTGCGGTCGTTTGCGCCGGGTTTCATCTTCACGACGTCCATTCCGCCGGTTCTCGCGGCCGGTGCCTTGGCGAGCGTGCGTCATCTGAAGCAGAGCCAACTGGAGCGTCAGCGGCATCAGGAGCGCGCGGCGACCTTGAAGCGGATGTTGCGCGAGGCGGGGCTTCCGGTGATGCCGTCGGTGAGCCACATCGTGCCGTTGCTCGTCGGCGATCCGGTTTGCTGCAAGCGGGTGTCCGACTTCCTGCTGCAGGACCATGCGATCTACGTGCAGCCGATCAACTATCCGACCGTGCCGCGCGGGACGGAGCGGCTGCGTTTGACGCCCTCGCCGTTCCACGACGACGACCGGATGCGCAAGCTCATCACGGCGCTCGACATCGCGTGGTCGTATCACAAGATTCAGCGCGTCGTGGCCGCCTGACGCAATACGGCGGTGCTACGCGAGCACCGCCGCCAATCGAACATCAAACCAGTTCCGTTAGGCAGCCTTCTTGCGGCGGCCGCGGCCAGTGCTTGCGGGGACGCGACCCAGGCCTATCTTCTTCGCGAACTCCGAGCGCTGACGGGCGTAAGCCGGCGCGACCATCGGATAGTCGGCGGGCAAGCCCCACTTCGCGCGATATTCTTCGGGGCTCATGTTGTAGTTCGAGCGCAGGTAGCGCTTGAGCATCTTCAGCTTCTTGCCGTCTTCGAGGCAGATGATGAAATCGTCGCCGATCGATTTCTTTACCGAGACGGCGGGCTTGGCGCTTGCGCCGCCTTCCGCGGGCACGCCGGTCACCAGACTGGCGAGAACCGAGTGCACGCTTTTGATGATCGTCGGCACTTCGGCCATCGGAACTTGGTTGTGACTGACGTAGGACGAAACAATTCCTGTTGCGAGCTGCAGCAGTTGGTCCATCGACTTGGTGTTTTCGGCCTTGTTGTCACTCATTGAGATACTCCAGCTGGCAAGACAATGGGCTCGGGTTTCCGAATTTCTCGTGGCGGTTGTTCAGTTTATGAACCCGACGGGAAGCCGGTGCAACATCAAGAAAGAATATCCACGTGCTTATTTTCACAAGGAAGGCGTGCGAAAACGCGTTTTCAAAGCGAATAGGCAGTATTCGTCTGTCGAGGCTTTGTCGGACCGGCGGCCGATAGTCCGTCTCGATTTGGCAATCTTAGGTCCTGCGCCGGCGTTAACCGCAGGCGGAACGCTGCGTCGGTGCGTGTTAGCGACAATACCAATAGCGGGATTGATTGGCCGCCCCGCAAATGCTTGTTTGGGGTCGTGGGTCAGGGTCACCCGGGACACAATCCCGGGTAGGGGTCAGCGAAGCGATGAGATGTCCATTTTGCCAGCACGACGACACGCAGGTCAAAGACAGCCGGCCGACGGAAGATAATGCGGCGATCCGGCGGCGCCGTGTTTGTCCGGCCTGCGGCGCGCGTTTTACGACGTTCGAGCGGGTTCAGCTGCGCGATCTGATTGTGATCAAGAAGAGCGGGCGTCGTGCGCCGTTCGATCGCGACAAGTTGATGCGTTCGATCCAGCACGCGATCCGCAAGCGGCCGGTGGAGCCGGAGCGCGTCGAGCGGATGGTCAACGGGATTGTGCGGCGGCTCGAGAGTTCGGGCGAGACCGAGATTCCCTCAACGACGATCGGCGAATTGGTCATGCAGGGTCTTGGGAACCTCGATACGGTCGCCTATGTGCGCTTCGCTTCGGTCTATAAGAATTTCCGCGAAGCGAAGGACTTCGAGAACATTATCGGTCAACTGACCGACGGCGACAGCAAAGGCGGCTAGCTACGCGTGCCGATCCCGCAAGCGACGAACGATATCTTACGCTGGCGCTTTCGTTGGCGCGGCGGGGCTTGGGCCGCGTTTGGCCAAATCCGGCGGTCGGCTGTGTGATCGTCGATCGCGACGGGCATGTTGCGGGACGTGGTTGGACTCAAGACGGCGGCCGTCCGCACGCCGAGACCGAAGCGCTCAGGCAGGCTGCAACGCGCGCGAGAGGCGCGACGGCCTATGTATCGCTTGAGCCATGTTCGCATCACGGTAAGACGCCGCCTTGCGCTCAGGCGCTCATCGATGCCGGGGTCGCGCGTGTGGTGAGCGCGGTCGAGGACCCCGATCCCCGCGTTTCGGGCAAGGGCCATTCGATGCTTGCGGCGGCGGGTATCGCAGTGCGCGCGAATGCGATGGCTGTGCAGGCGAAGGCACTTAACGAGGGCTTCTTTTCGCGTGTCGTCGCCGGACGCCCGTTCGTGACCTTGAAACTTGCGACGACGCTTGACGGGAAGATCGCCCTTGCCAACGGCGAGAGCCGTTGGATCACCGGCGAACGGGCGCGCGCGGATACGCATGCGGAGCGGGCGCGCCATGACGCCGTTCTCGTCGGTATCGGAACGGCGCTTGCCGATGATCCCGAGCTGACATGCCGGCTACCTGGTGTGCGCGTTGGCGGGCCGGTTCGCATCGTTGTCGACTCTCAGGCGCGGCTTCCTGTCACGTCGAAGCTCGTGGCCAGCGCGCGGTCGACGCCGGTCTGGGTCGTTTCCGCTCGGAAAAATTCAGCGTTGGAGCAAGCCGGGGTGAAGGTTGTCCACGCTCCCGTTGGGGAAGGCGGCGTCGATCTTGCAGCCACACTTAAGTTGCTCGCCGGCGAAGGCCTGACGAGGGTTCTCGTGGAAGGCGGCGCGACGCTCGCTTCAGCGCTGCTGAAAGCACGGCTTGTGGATCGCCTGCTTTGGTATCGCGCCCCCTCCGTCATGGGTGAGGGGACTTCAGCCGTAGCGTCGTTGGGGCTTGGTTCCCTTAAGGATTTGCCGCGGTTCAGCCACGAGGAGACAATTCGCCTCGGAGAAGACGTGCTGGAAACTTACCGTCCGGCCACCTAATACTCGCCCATGTTCACCGGTATCATCACCGACGTCGGCACCGTGCAGCTGATCGCAAAGCGCGGCGACACGACAATCAAGATCGCGACGGCCTACGACCCGGCGACGATCGCAATCGGCGCATCGATCGCGTGCTCGGGTGCGTGTCTGACCGTGATTGCGAAAGGCGGCAAAGCGGGCGACGCATGGTTTTCGGTCGAAGCGTCGGCAGAGACGCTTTCGAAGACGACGCTTGGCAGCTGGGTCGCGGGTTCGAAGGTGAACCTGGAACGGTCGCTCAAGGTCGGCGACGAGATCGGCGGGCACATCGTGAGCGGACATGTCGACGGCGTCGGCGATGTCGTTTCGGTGACGCCCGAAGGCGACTCCCAGCGTTACAAGATCAAGGCCCCGAAGGGGATTGCGAAGTTCATCGCTGCCAAAGGATCGGTTGCGCTCGACGGCACTTCGTTGACGGTCAACGAAGTCGACGGCAATATTTTCGGCGTCAATATCATCCCGCATACCGCCAAGGTTACGACCTGGAGCGGGGTCAAGGCGGGCGACAAGGTCAACATCGAAATCGACACGCTGGCGCGATACCTCGCGCGGCTGAAGGAGTTCGCATGACGAAGAGCGAATTCCACGACTTTATCGCTTCGCCCGAAGAGATCATCGACGATGCGCGCAACGGCCGGATGTTCATTCTGGTCGATGCGGAGGACCGCGAGAATGAAGGTGACGTCATCATTCCGGCGCAGATGGCGACGCCCGATGCGATCAACTTCATGGCAAAGCACGCGCGCGGCCTAGTCTGTCTTGCGTTGACGCAGGAGCGGGCCGAGACGCTGAAGCTACCGATGATGTCGCGCGACAACGGCACGGTGCATCAGACGGCGTTCACGGTTTCGATCGAGGCCAAGGAAGGCGTGACAACCGGGATCTCGGCGCACGACCGCGCGCGCACGATCTCGGTTGCGATCGACCCGACAAAGGGGCAGGCCGACATCGTGACGCCGGGGCATGTGTTTCCGCTCGTTGCGCGGCGCGGCGGCGTTCTTGTGCGCGCGGGGCATACGGAGGCCGCCGTCGACATCGCACGGCTTGCGGGGTTGATACCGTCGGGCGTGATCTGCGAGATCATGAACGACGACGGCACGATGGCGCGGCTGCCCGACCTCGTGAAGTTCGCGCAGCTGCACGGGATGAAGGTCGGTACGATCGCCGACTTAATCGCCTATCGGCGCAAGCACGATCACTTCATTACGCGCGCGGTGGAGACTGAGCTCGACAGCCATCACGGCGGCAAGTTCAAGATGATGCTCTACGTGAACACGGTGGAGTATGCGGAGCACATCGCGCTCGTGAAGGGAGATATCACGAAGGGTGGGCCGGTTCTCGTGCGTATGCACGCAGTCAATCTGTTCGACGATTTGTTGGCGGTGCGCGGCGGTCGCGACGACGTGTTGACCCGGTCGATGGAGGCGGTCGAGAAGGAGGGGCGGGGCGTAATCGTCTTGATCCGGGAAAGTCGCGGGACGTACGTGTCGGATCTCTTGATGCGCAAGCAACCCGAACCCGAGAGTACGCCGCGCCGGCTGAAGGAATACGGTGTCGGTGCACAGATTCTGCTCGACCTTGGTGTCCGTGACATGATTTTGCTGACGAATTCGGCGTCGCGGAAGATCGTGGGGCTCGAAGGCTATGGCCTTCGGGTGGTCGATACGCGCATGGTCGGCTCGCGGTACAAGAGTTAGGCGATGGCAAGAGTTCTCATAGTCGAAGCGCGGTATTACGCGGACATTTCGGACGCGCTGCTGAAAAGCGCATCGGGGGTGCTGAAGGCCGCGGGCGTCGAGGTCGAGGTTCTCACGGTGCCTGGCGCGCTTGAGATTCCCGGGGCGATCGCGATGGCGTCGGTGCGCGGATACGATGCTTATGTGGCGCTTGGCTGCGTCATTCGGGGCGAGACGACCCACTATGAGATCGTTTCGAACGAGTCGGCGCGCGGATTGATGGATTTGACGGTTCGCGAGCGGCTTGCGATCGGCAACGGCATTTTGACTGTGGAAGACGAAGATCAGGCTTGGGCTCGCACCGACGAAGCCCGGGTTGAGGACAAGGGCGCGAACGCCGCGAAGGCGGCCCTCGCTATGGCGGCGTTGCGTGCCAAGTACGGTTCGAAGTGATGGGTAAGAACAAGAAGCCGTATCGTCCTAAGCGCCGCTCAGAGGACAAATCGCGCGGGGCCTCGCGGCTTGCGGCGGTGCAGGCGCTCTATCAGATGGAGTTGGCGGGGCAGGGGATCGACGCCGCACTCAACGAGTTCATCGAGCATCGCTTGGGGCAAGAGATCGAGGGCGAGCAGTATATGGAGGCGGACAAGAAGTACTTCGCCTCTTTGGTTCGCGGCGTGGTCGAGCAACAGGACGATGTGGATCGGGCCATAGCGCGCTCGGTTGCGAAAGAGTGGCCGTTCGACCGGATCGATCCGACGATGCGGGCGATCTTGCGTTCGGCGGCGTTCGAACTGATGTCGCTGCCGTCCGTGCCGACGCGCATCATCGTGAACGAGTACATGCACATTGCAACAGCGTTCTTCGACGAGGGCGAGGAGAACACGTTCCTTGCCGGGGTTTTGAACCGCCTCGCACGCGATCAGCGGCCAGCCGCGCCTGCCGTCCCCGAGCAATGAGCGGCGCGTCGAAGCGGAGCGGCGAGTTCGAATTGATTGCGAAGTACTTTGCGCCGCTTGCCAAGGGCGAGGCGGGCGCGCTCGGCCTGCGCGACGATGCTGCATATTTGAAGCCGCGCGCGGGCTACGACCTGGTCGTAACGACCGACGCGATTGTCGCCGGTGTCCACTTCTTCCCTGACGATCCGCCCGACACGGTTGCGAAAAAGGCGTTGAGGGTAAACCTCTCCGATCTGGCGGCCAAAGGCGCGGTGCCGCGCGGGTATCTACTGACGCTCGCGTTGCCCTCGGACTTGAATGACGCGTGGGTGAAGACGTTTGCGAAGGGCCTGCAGGCCGATCAAACCTCGTTCGGGATCGGTTTGCTGGGCGGCGACACGACGGCGACGCCAGGTCCGCTTACGATCAATATCGTCGCGCTGGGTGAGGTGGCGGCCGGCAAGATGATCACGCGGAGCGGCGCAAAGATCGGCGACGAGGTGTGGGTGAGCGGTACGATCGGCGACGCAGCGCTGGGGTTACGGCTGCTCGAGGGCGCGGCACTGGATATCGGTGCGAAGAACCGGCGCGCGGCGGTTGCGCGGTTTCGCGTTCCGGAGCCGCGATCTGGATTGGGTCCGAAGCTTGTCGGTTTGGCGCATGCGTGTGCGGACGTGTCCGACGGTTTGTTGGCCGACCTTGGGCACATCTGCGAGGCGTCGGGTGTCGGCATCGAATTGCGGGCGCTCGATCTGCCGTTGTCGCCTGCTGCAAAAGCCGCTGCGGCGTGCGGAATGGATATCGGGGCCTTCTTGAGCGGTGGCGACGACTACGAGCTAGCGTTCACTGCACCAGCATCTGTGTCGGGGCGGGTGGCGGGCCTCGCGGCGGCGGCCGGCGTGCCGCTGACCCGTATCGGTGTCGTCGTGCCGGGCAGGTCCGTGAAGGCGCTCGACGGGCGCGGGAAGGCGCTTCAGGTTCGTCGGCCGGGCTACACCCATTTCTGACCGGTTAATGAATTAACGCTTCACAGAGCGTTAAAGCCTCGAGGCGCATGATGCCTGCGACTGGGGAGAGTGTCAGGTCATGCGGTTCATACTTGCGCTGATCTTGCTGATCGTGGTGATGGGTTCGCCGGCGCAGCAAGACAACAAAAACGAAGGCGAGCCCGCGAAGTAATCGCGCTGGTTGCTTTGCGTCACCGAGACCCTGTTTCAGGGCCGAATCGCTTGCGCCCTGCGGCGAATTTCCTGCATTTGCGAAGGTCCACTGTATTGCATGGCCCTGGTGGCTTTGGCATGGTCCGCCGTCTTTTTGGCCGGGGGGCCATCTGAGTCGGGCGCATACGCACCGGCTCGGGCACGCGTGTTCCCCGATCCAATCGCGCTCCGAGACCTTGGACCCCTCAAGGGCTCGGCAATCATCAAAAGGTCTTGAGGCAATGGATACGGTGACTGGACTGTGGATCGTCTTGGCGTGCGCGGCTGCTGCGCTCGCCTACGGCTTTTGGGCACGCCAATCGGTGCTTGCTGCGCCCGCGGGTAATGCGCGGATGCAGGAAATCGCGGCGGCAATTCAAGAAGGCGCGAAGGCCTATCTAGATCGTCAGTACAAGACGATCGCGATGGTCGCGGCTGTCGTTGCGGTGATCGTTGCGGCGGCGTTCCAGAGCTGGGTTCAGCCGCTCGGCTTCATCATCGGTGCGGTGTGCTCGGGTGCTGCCGGCTACATCGGCATGAACTTGTCGGTGAAGGCAAACGTGCGCACGACGGAAGCGTCGCGCAAGGGTTTGGCCGAGGGTCTTGCTATCGCCTTCAAATCCGGCGCAGCGACGGGCATGCTCGTCGTCGGTCTCGCGCTGCTGGCGATTGCCGGTTACTACGGTCTTCTCACGGCGGTGGGCTTCGACATCAACGACGCCAAGCAGAACCGCATTGTGGTCGAGGCGTTGATTTCGCTGGCGCTCGGCGCCTCGGCGATTTCGATCTTCGCCCGTCTCGGCGGCGGCATCTTCACGAAGGGCGCCGACGTCGGCGGCGACATGGTCGGCAAGGTCGAAGCCGGCATCCCCGAAGATGATCCCCGCAACCCGGCCACGATCGCCGACAACGTGGGCGACAACGTCGGCGACTGCGCCGGTATGGCTGCCGACTTGTTCGAAACCTACGTCGTGACGATCGGCGCCACGATGGTGCTTGCGTCGATCTTCTTCAGCGACGCCGATCGCGGCCTGATGATGCTCTATCCGCTGCTGATCGCGGGCGTTTGCATCCTTGCCTCTATCGCCGGTGCCTTCTTCGTGCGCTTGGGTGCGTCGAAGAATATCATGGGCGCGCTCTACAAGGGTCTAGTTTGGACGGCCGGTCTGTCGATCGCGCTCATCCTGGCCGTGACCTATTATTTCGTCGGGTTCGACCGGACGTTCACGCTGCCGAACGGGTTCGAGTTCACGGGCTTCACGTTGTTCCTGTGCGGCGTTGCGGGTCTTGCGGTGACCGGCCTCATCGTTTGGATCACGGAGTACTATACGGGCACGGGCTACCGGCCGGTGCGGTCGGTCGCGAAGGCGTCGGTGACGGGTCACGGTACAAACGTCATTCAAGGCCTTGCCGTTTCGATGGAAGCGACGGCATTGCCGGCGCTCGTCATCGTGTGGGGCATCGTGGTGACGTTCATTCTGGGCGGCTTGTTCGGTATTGCGATCGCGACGACGACCATGCTTGCACTCGCGGGTATGATCGTAGCGCTCGACGCGTTCGGTCCGGTGACGGACAACGCGGGCGGCATTGCCGAAATGGCCGGCCTCGACAAGGATGTGCGCAAGACGACGGATGCGCTCGACGCGGTGGGCAACACCACGAAGGCGGTCACGAAGGGCTATGCGATCGGTTCGGCGGGCTTGGGCGCGCTGGTGCTGTTCGCGGCGTACACGGCCGACCTCTATCACTTCAAGAGCAATGCCGGCGAGTATCCGTTCTTTGCCGACGTTCGCCCCGACTTCACGCTCATGAATCCGTGGGTCGTGGTCGGCCTCTTCATCGGCGGCATGCTGCCATACCTGTTCGGTGCGATGGGTATGACGGCGGTCGGACGTGCGGCTAGCGCGGTCGTCGAAGAGGTGCGCCGTCAGTTCAAGGAAAAGCCCGGCATCATGAAAGGCACGGAGAAGCCGGACTATGGCCGCGCCGTGGACATGCTGACGAAGGCCGCGATCAAGGAGATGATCATCCCGTCGCTGCTGCCGGTGCTGTCGCCGATCGTGCTGTTCGTGGCGGTGCTGCTGATCGCGGGCAAGGGTGCGGCGCTTGCGGCGCTCGGCGCGATGCTGATGGGTGTGATCTTGACGGGTCTCTTCGTCGCCATCTCGATGACCTCGGGCGGCGGCGCGTGGGACAACGCCAAGAAGTACATCGAAGACGGCCACTTCGGCGGCAAGGGCTCGGACGCGCACAAGGCCGCCGTCACGGGCGACACCGTCGGCGATCCGTACAAGGATACCGCGGGCCCCGCAGTCAACCCGATGATCAAGATCACGAACATCGTGGCGCTGCTGCTGCTGGCCGCAC
>CAZYGK010000013.1:0-47806 GCA_964647355.1 uncultured Flavobacteriaceae bacterium
CCGGCAAAGATGTGGGAGTAGGGCAGCTCCCGCATCTGCTTCGCCGCCGCCTCGACCAGCCGCTCCTCGCTGTAGCCCAGGCTCACGCACCAAAGCCCAGCCATCGCATCGATGTAATCGCGCCCGCGATTGTCGAACACCCGTATCCCGCGCCCCCGCTCCAGGATCAGCGGCCCCACCTCCCGATGCCGCGCGAGGTTGGTGTACGGATGGATCAGCGCCTCGACATCGCGCGTCTGAGCATTGGTGAGGGTCATGAGGGGTGTCCGGAAATGTGATCGTTGCACGCTTGGACGACTGAGACTGACGGGTCAACCCCCAGCCGTGCATCCAACAACCGTCCGGGGCCGTATTGTCCCGCACCACCGCCGCCCCTAAAGTCCCCGGCAAAACCACCCTCCGGAGGAAACTCACATGCTCGGCTCCATGCAGGATTGGCCCCTGGTCGTTCCGCAGATTCTCGACCACGCCATGCGCTTCCATGGCGAGCGCGAAGTCGTCACCCGCTCTGTCGAAGGCCCAATCGTCCGCACGAACTACGCGCAGATCCACTCGCGCGCGCGGAAGGTGGCGAAGGCTCTGACGCGGCGCGGCATCAAACTCGGCGACCGCATCGGCACGCTCGCCTGGAACACCGGCCGTCACTTGGAGGCCTGGTACGGCATCATGGGCATCGGTGCGGTCTGCCACACGATCAACCCGCGTTTGTTCCCGGAGCAGATCGTCTACATCGTCAACCACGCCGAAGACCGCATGATCTTCGTCGATCTCACCTTCGTGCCGCTGCTCGAGAAGGTCGCGAAGCAAATCGACGGCGTCGAAACCTTCGTCATCCTGACCGACAAAGCCCACATGCCGCAGACGAGCCTGAAAAACGCGATCGCGTTCGAGGATTTGATCGGCGACGTGGACGACGACTTCCACTGGGTGAAGTTCGACGAGAACACGGCCGCCGGCCTCTGCTACACGTCGGGCACGACCGGTAATCCCAAGGGCGTGCTGTACTCGCACCGTTCGAACGTGCTGCACGCGCTGGCCGTCAACGGTGGCGATTGCGTCGGCGCGAAGTCGACCGATACGCTGCTGCCCGTGGTGCCGATGTTTCACGCCAACGCCTGGGCGACGACGTTCGCCTGTCCGTCGGTTGGCGCGAAGATGGTGATGCCGGGCGCAAAGCTCGACGGCCCTAGCGTGTACGAACTCCTCGACACCGAGAAGGTGACGATCAGCGCCGCCGTGCCGACGGTGTGGCAGATGCTGCTCGCTCACATGGAAGCGAACAATTTGAAGCTGCCCTACCTGCGCAAGGTGATGATCGGCGGCTCCGCTTGCCCGCCCTCGATGATCGAGACGTTCGAGAAGAAATACGAAGTCGAAGTCATGCACGCCTGGGGCATGACCGAGATGTCGCCCGTCGGCACGATCGGCTCCTACAAGGCTGGCATGGAAGACATGCCGTGGCCCGAGCAGTTGAAGGTGAAATCGAAGCAAGGCCGCGCGATGTTCACCGTCGAAATGAAGATCACCGACGACAACGGCAAGGACCTGCCGCACGACGGCAAGGCGTTCGGTCATCTGATGGTGCGCGGCCCCGCGATTTCGCGCAGCTACTTCAAGGGCGAAGGCGGCCGCCACGGCACGGACTCGATCGTCGACAAGGACGGCTGGTTCGACACCGGCGACATCGCGACGCTCGACCCGCTCGGCTTCATGCAGATCACCGACCGCGCGAAGGACGTCATCAAATCCGGCGGCGAGTGGATCTCCTCGATCGACGTCGAAAACGTCGCCGTCGGCTGCCCGGGCGTCGCGATCGCGGCCGTGATCGGCGTCGCGCACCCGAAATGGGACGAGCGCCCGCTCCTCATCATCACCCGCAAACCGGACTCGAAAGTGACGAAGGAAGAAGTCCTGAAATACCTCGAAGGCAAGATCGCCAAATGGTGGATGCCCGACGATGTCGCCTTCGTGAACGAAATCCCGCTCACCGCGACCGGCAAAATCCAAAAGGTGGCGCTGCGCGAGCAGTTCAAGACGTACAAACTACCGACTGCGTAGATCTTCTTCCTGGGACCGCTGGCCTCTGGCCGGCTCTTCCTTGCGCAGTCTTCGCCGCGTCAAGAGCCGGCTGGAAGCCGGCGGTCCCAGAAAGGCTGCCCGCCGTGCGTTGCGGGCAAACGCCGCCTTGCGGCGCGCGCCGCCGCCCGCCACACTCCCGCCCGATTTGGAGGGATTGGGATGAACAGACATTTCGCACGCCTGGCGTTGATCGCGGGCCTCGTCGCCGCCGCCTTTGTAGCCGGCGCGGCTCCCGCATACCGCTACGCTGGCTTCAGCCTTGAACACGCCTTCGCGCTCATGACCTGGGGCGTCTACGCCGCCGCGGGCGCAGCCGTTCTCGCGATCCTCTGGATCATCTTCTCTGTGATTGGGCGCTCGATGGAAGGCCTGATGTCCTTCATCCTCGCCCTCGTGCTGGCGATCGGCGCCGCCTACATGCCGCTCAACATGCGCGCAACCGCGGCGAAGTTGCCGTTCATCCACGACGTGACGACCGACACGGCCAATCCGCCGGCCTTCGTTGCCATCGCGCCCTTGCGTGCAGACGCGCCGAACGGCGTCGACTACAAGACCGATCCGGCCGAGCAGCAAAAGGGCTATTCGGACATCGTGCCGCTCGTCCTGCCGGACGTTGCGCCCGCCGACCTGTTCAAGCGCGCCGAAGCAACCGCGCGCGCGATGAACTGGGAAATCGTCGCCGCCGAAGCCGCCGAAGGCCGCATCGAAGCGACCGACACGACCGCCTGGTGGGGCTTCAAAGACGACATCGTCATCCGCATTGCTACCGAAGGCACGGGCTCGCGCCTCGACATCCGCTCCATGTCGCGCGTCGGCAAGTCCGACATCGGCAAGAACGCCGAACGTATCCGCGCCTTCCTCGCGAAGGTGAAAGAGGCGAAGTAGGTGAAAGCCGCCGACCTCAACGTCGAGCTTCCGAAACTCCCCGTAGACCGCACCTATGACGCGGCCTACGGGAAGGTCGTGGAAATCTCGCCGCTGATCCGCCGCGTCTGCGCGGAAAACCCGAACGCGTTCACGTTCAAGGGCACCGGCACCTACATCGTCGGCCGCGGCAAGGTCGCCGTCATCGACCCAGGTCCGCTGCTCGACGAACACGTCGAGGCGTTGAAGGCGGCGCTGAAAGACGAAACCGTCACCCACATCCTGATCACCCACACGCACAACGACCACTCGCCGGCGGCAGCCCCGCTCAAAGCCGCAACCGGCGCCAAGACCTACGCCTTCGGCCCGCATGGCGCCGGCAAGAAGCACGAAGGCATCGACGTGGAGGAGGGCGGCGACACCGCGTTCCACCCCGACGTCGTCGTCAAAGACGGCGACACGATCAAAGGCGACGGCTGGACGTTCGACGCGCTCTACACGCCGGGTCACACCTCAAACCACCTCTGCTTTGCGCTACGCGAGGAGAAGGCGTTGTTCTCCGGCGATCACGTCATGGGCTGGTCGACGACGGTCATCGCCCCGCCCGACGGCGACATGGCGCAATACTTCGCAAGTCTGAAGAAGCTGACCACGCGCGACGACCGCACGTACTACCCGACGCACGGAAACCCGATCGCGAACCCGCAAGCCTTCGTCCGTACGCTGATCGAGCATCGCCACGCCCGCGAACGCCAAATCGAGGTCTGCCTGCAACGCGGCCTCGCGCGCATCCCCGAGATGGTCGCCGTGATCTACTCCGAAGTCGACAGCCGCCTGCACCCGGCGGCGAGCATGTCCGTGCTCGCTCACCTCCAGCACATGGTCGCAACCGGCCGTGCGGTGACGGAGGCCCCCCCTACGTCGACAAGTGCTTACCGTCCCGCGCGCGTTTGAAGTGCGCCTTCGCGGCGTCGATAAACGCCCGCACGTTCGGTGAGGCGGCGCGCGCCGCCTGAAACACCAGGCTGATCGGAATGGCCGGCGGCGCATGCGCGTCGAGCACGGTCTTCAGCCGGCCCGCCTTGACCGCCTTGCTCACCTGATAGGACAAAGCGCGCGCAATCCCGAGCCCCGCTTCCGCCGCCGCTATCGACGCATCGCCGCTGTTGACGATGAGGCGCGGCCGAACCTTGACGCCGGTCTTGCCGCGCGGGCCGAAGCGCAACTCGTCGCCGCTGCCGAGCCCGGTGAACGCGATGACGTCGTGCGCGCGCAAGTCCGCAGGCGCGTGCGGCACGCCACGCGCTTTCAGATAGGCGGGGCTGGCAACGAATACGCGCCGCACCTCGCCGACCGGCACAGCGCGCAGCGCGCTGTCCTCCAGTTGATCAATGCGCACCGCGACGTCGATACCTTCCTCGACTAGCTGCACAATCCGGTCGATCAGGAGCAACCGCACGGACAGCTCCGGATGCGCTTTCAGCAGCGCCCCTACGATCGGCAACACATGCATCCGCCCCAGCATCACCGACGCCGTCACGTTGAGCGTGCCTTGCGGTCGTGACTGTGCCCCGGCGAGCATCTGGTCCGCGTCGTTCATCTCCGCTAGAACCGTCCGCGCGCGGCCGAGATACGCACTGCCCTCGTCGGTGAGCCGCACCGCGCGCGTCGTGCGATGCAAAAGCTGTGTGCCCAGCCGGTCCTCCAACGCGGCGATCGCCCGCGTCGCGGCCTGAGGCGAGATGCGCAAGCGCCGCGCCGCCGCAGCGAAAGAGCCTTCGTCGGCGATCGTCACGAACGTTGAAAGTTCGGCAAAGCGGTCCATTCCAATTATTCCACAATACGGAATAATGACTTCCGAATTGTCCCGCTTATCCCAACCGCCTGCAAGCGCCATCTTGCTCCTCAAACGGAGTTAAGCACGATGGCCCGCCGCTATACCGAATTGCTGTTCACGCCGACCGTGCGCGCATTGCAGGAAACGCATGGTTCGCGCGAAGCCTACGCCGCCTTCGACGACCCCCAAACGCCGCCCCGCGACCGCTTGGGCGAGGCCGAACAAGCCTTCATCGCCGCGCGCGACAGCTTCTATATGGCGAGCGTCTCCGAAACCGGTTGGCCCTACATGCAACATCGCGGCGGCCCCAAGGGCTTCCTCAAAGTGTTGGACGACAAGACGCTTGCCTTCGCCGACTACCGCGGCAACAGGCAATACCTCAGCGCCGGCAACACGCTGAAGGACGACCGGGTCAGCTTGTTCCTGATGGACTACGTACACCGCCGCCGGCTGAAGCTGCTCGGCCACGCGCGCTTCGTGACCGCAAGCGAGGACCCAGCGCTGCT
This sequence comes from uncultured Flavobacteriaceae bacterium, assembly GCA_964647355.1. Taxonomy (GTDB): domain Bacteria; phylum Pseudomonadota; class Alphaproteobacteria; order Micropepsales; family Micropepsaceae; genus SZUA-430. Next base: position 5,287 of record CAZYGK010000013.1, read on the forward strand.
CGCCCGCGTGCGCGACGACTACGGCGCGAAGATCGAGCATGTCGTCGTCATTACGGTTGAAGCGTTCGACTGGAATTGTCCGCAACACATCACACCGCGCTTCACCGAAGAAGAGATCACCGCCATTCTGGACGCCGAACGCCCGCGCAGTTGACACAGCCGCCCGCCGGTGCTTTCACAAGCCCGATCCAAAAACGGAGACCACCCCATGAAGTTCTACAACTCGGTCGGCCCCAACCCCCGCGCCGTGCGCATGTTCATGGCCGAAAAAGGCCTCGACATTCCGAAGGTCGAAGTCGACCTAATGAAGGGCGAAAACCGCCAAGCCGCCTACACGGCGAAGAACACCGCGGGCCAAATGCCCTGCCTCGAACTTGACGACGGCACCGTCGTGGCCGAAATCACGGCGATCTGCGAATACCTCGAAGACACGCACCCGCGCCCCGCGCTCATCGGCTCGACGCCGAAGGAGAAGGCAGAGACGCGCATGTGGACGCGCCGCATCGACCTCAACGTCTGCGAGCCGATGGCGAACGGCTTCCGCTTTAGCCAAGGTTTGCCGCTGTTCCAAAATCGCATCCCGACCGCGCCGGAAGCCGCCGACGGCCTGAAGCGCATCGCGCAAGACCGGCTGCTCTGGCTGGACAAGCAGCTCACTGGCCGTCAATGGATCTGCGGCGACCGCTTCACCTACGCCGACATCCACCTCTTCGCGTTCTTGGATTTCGGCAAGCAAGTCGGCCAACCGCTCAACCCCGAAGCCAAAACGATCGCCGCCATCGTCGAGCGCATCCGCGACCGCCCAAGCGCAAAGGCCTAATTTCAGCGGACGGCGCAGCTGCACAGAGCTGCTGCGCCGTCCGGCTCGCAAAGCAACTAGCCGTTACTTCGTCTGTCGGCGCGCGCGGTGTAAGCTCGTTTGAGCTACCGGAGCTTCCCATGCGCTACCGCCACGATCCCGACGGACTTCGCCTCCCCATCAAGATCGATACGGCCTCGAACGGCGAGTACGCGCCGCTGCCGCTCGACGCCGCTCAAGAGGCCGCGATCGCCTCGGCGCACGCGTGCGTGACCGACAACGCGCGCCGCCAGGGCATCGGACGGCGCGACTTCATGGTCTCGGCTTGCGGGGCGGCGACCACGCTTCTCGCCCTCAACGAAGCGCACGCCGCGGCCGGGCGCACCGGCGGTTCGTTCGATCTGCCGAAGCTTGCTGGCGTCGATAAGGACGTCGCCGCCACGCATCTCGAAGGCAGCGAGTTCATCTTCGACGTCCAGAACCATCACGTGAACGCGCTCGGGCGATGGCGCAATCCGAACTCGCCTTGGGTTCGGGGGCTCAAGAACTTCCCGAACGCGGCCTGCACGCACGACATCGGTAAAGACGAGTATGCCTATGTGAACTGCTTCAACGGAGAGAACTACGTCAAAGACGTCTTCCTCGACTCCGACACGCAGGTCGCCGTGATGTCGATGGTTCCGTCGACGTTCGAAGACGCGCCGCTGACGATCGAGGAAGCGGCCGCAACGCGGGCGCTCGTCCAAAAGCTCGGACGGGGCCAGCGGCTTTTCCTGCACGGCAAGATCAATCCGAACCTGCCCGGCGACATGAAACGGATGGAGGAACTGAAGGACAAGTGGGGCATCATCGCGTGGAAGACCTACACGCAATGGGGTCCGAACGGGGGCCCGGGCTACTTCCTCGACGACGAGAAGCACGGACTCCCCTTCATCGAGAAGGCGCGCAAGCTGGGTGTCAAGATCATCTGCATCCATAAGGGCCTGCCGTTTGGCCGCCACTCTTACGAACACTCGACCTGCCGCGATATCGGCGTCGTCGCCCGCAAATATCCCGACATGATATTCATGCTCTACCACTCGGGCTACGACGCGGCGTTGACCGAGGGGCCGTACAATCCGGCGAAGGCGGAGGCCGGAGTCGACGCGCTGGTGAAGTCGTTGATCGACAACGGCGTCAAGCCGAACACGAACGTCTACTGCGAACTGGGCTCGACCTGGCGCATCCTGATGACGCGCGATCCGGCGCAAGGCGCACACGTCTGGGGCAAGCTCCTGAAATACGTGGGCGAGAACAACGTCATGTGGGGCACGGACTGCATCTGGTACGGCTCGCCACAGGATCAGATTCAAGCGTTCCGCGCGTTCCAGATTTCCGATGAATTCGTCGACAAGTACGGCTACCCGAAACTAACGAAGGACCTCAAAGCCAAAATCTTCGGCGTTAACGCGGCGAAGATCTACGGCGTTGACATACCGGCGGAGCGCAAACGCGCAGCTTCAGACGCGCTCACACGGCGAAAGCAAGCCTACCTCGCCGAACGCGACCCTAGCTTCGTCACCTACGGGCCGAAGACGCGGCGCGAGTTCTTCGCGCTGCGAGGCGAGCAAGGTGGCAGGCTGTAACGCTGAGTGTCACGCCCACGTGACTGGCTGCGCGTTCGCATTCCTGCTCGCGTACGCACGGGAGGCCGGGCCTATCCTGCGAGAAACTCCTGGAATGGAATTGCCTCTTTGAGGACACGTTCGAAGGATGATCTTTTTTGCAAGCGGTGGAGGTAGGCGGCGACATTCGGATGGCGTTGCTCAAGGCGGATGACGGTGTTCGTGTGCCAAAGGGCTGGTGCTGCGGAACAGTCTGCCATGCTGAAGCCCTCGCTTAGGGCCCAAGTTCTGCCCGCCATATCTCTTTCGAGAATATCTAGGGACGCCCGCAGGTGCGCTCTCGCATTGGGCGCGCCATGCGGATCGCTTCGGCCCAAGATACTCTGCCGATCGGTTACGATTCTTTGAAGCGGAACCCTCACGTGATGATCGAAGAACCGGTCTCGCAGGCGGACCTTCCAAGCCACGACGGGATTGAAGGGGAGCAGTCTCGTCTCCTCCGGGTAAAACAAATCCACATACTCGATAATCGCTGTGGCCTCCGCCACGATTTCGCGACGTGATCTGTCCTCCAACACTGGCAGCTCTACCATCGGCCAAACCGATGCGAAGGACTCACGCGCTGCCGAGGCGCTCGGATCGACCAGGTTGAGCGCAAAGCGAACATCGGACTCGTAAAAGGCCATCAAGACCTTTTGGCAGAGCAATGAGGGCGGATGCGCATGTAAGACGAGTGTCATTGGCGGACCGTCGGCGCCGTCGCAAGGGTACACACGCCAAGATCTCGGATTAATGAGCAGAGCTTTGCGAGGTCGTTGTGACTAGCGGACATGAGCTCCGTGCGCTCCACGTATGCAAAGAAGTCAGCGCGACGGTCGAAGAGATGGCTCACTATCCCAGTCGACCGTCGCGCTCTGCAAGCATCGAACCTTGCTTCAATCGGGTGCAGCAAGAAGACCGGTCCGATACCAGCCCGTCGATGCGGCCGCTGCGTGCCGCATTGCACTTGCGCATGATGCGCGAGGCGGCTCGATCGAACAAGAACGTTTGTGTCAACAATAAGTAAAGGCGATTTAGGGGTCAGAGTGCAGATTTGCCGATGCGCGACGGCGGCCCCGCTCAGTTCGCGTCGGGCCTCGGTGGGCGCCCTTTCGACAGAGGAACGACGCGTCGGCCCAAGGTCTCGGAGATACGTTGCTTGAACCGGTCGCTGCCGAGCGGCCAACCGCCGTTCGTCGCTGCACGAAGAACCATGATGAACTCTTCGCTCAATCCGCGATCGAAAAGGCGGCGATAAGCCTGTTGCCGCAGCAAAGGAGTAGCGCCCAAACCGGCATAGATTTCGTGGGCCTTCACAAGCGAGTCGTAGTCGCCGAGCGCGTTGGCACGATAGCTCGACCATTGATACTCGCCGGGGTCTCCAACGAGTTTTAGGCGTACTGGGTCGCTCTCGATGTAGCGCATGCAATCGATGAGGTGTGTCTCCGCTTCGATCAGCGTGGCGCGATACCGCCCTTCCCACAGGGTGCCTGATCGACCGTGAGCAACGTTGAAATGGTGGACGTAGCGCCGGCCGAGCGACTGCATCGTCTTGGGCAGGCTGCTCTCGTTCCGCGGCGTCGCCAGGAGACGAACGCGGTTGGGCATGAGTACGTAGGCGTGAATGGCGCACCCGTTGGCCGCGGCGCCCGCGTGCAGCCAGTCGTGATAGCGCGCGTAGTCGTCGGGAGTTGAAAACACCTCACGGTTGTCGTTGCCGCGCTGAACGACGTACAGGGGAGTGCCGGGAACAAAATATCTTCCGAGACGAGCCATAGTTCAGTGCTTAGCCTAGGTGACCTGAGTATCGTTTCTTAGTCTGGCAACCGGCCGGCGCGACCCGAGCGGGCAACGCCTTACCGGCTGTCTGCATTCCTCTGCTGCGCGAGATCGCGCAACAGTTCCATCACGATCGCGCGGCGCTGCGGATCGCGAATTCGTCTGAGCGCATCCAGGAAGGCAGCGACCTGCGGATCGCGCAGCAGATCGCCCTCCCGGCTCCCTGTCGACGCGTCGGCGATGCGATAGGGTCCGCGCGGTCTGCGCTCCACAACGCCCGACCCGCCAACAGGTTCCTCCGGCTCGCTGCCGGAGGTGCCATGATTGTCGGTGGGCTCGCCGTGTCGGTGGGCCATTGGCTTGCCGCTGGGTCTAATGGGCGTGGACCGCTGCGTCGGCATGAATGGGCGCTCGCTCGGCGGCTGAGGTATCGAAATGATAGAGAACGGAGTGCCGATCGCCGGCCCGTGCGGCGGCAAGCTGCTGTAGCGACACAGGCAGCAAGCAAGCGATGCACGTGCCTTCTGCATAAGGCGTCGGCAAGCTGAGCGGGATGGCTTCGACGCCGCCTTCGAGCAGCCGAGGCAGGAAGAACGTATCGCACATCATGGTGATGGCATTGAGGTCGTGCTTCAGGCCGACTTCGAACAACGACCGGAAGACGTCTTTCGTGACCCCGCGGCGGTTCGCCTTGCTCTTTCCAGTGCGTGACGTAAAAAAGCGCGTTCCTTCCCAGACTCTCGGTTCTCGCGGCAATTCGCGCAGGGTGATGATGTGCGGAAAGACCTCCGACAGCAGGTGCGGTTTCGTTGACTCGATGAAGCGCGCCCCACCCAAGACTTCGTCACCATCTGCCCACAGCACGTACTTTGCATCGATCGTATCGAATTGATCGATCTCACGGCCGTCGGGACGCTCTAGCGCTTTCCAGCCGCGCCAAACGACAAAAATGTCGTGCCTGATCCGGTAGGATTGCTCGAGCATGTCCGCATAGCGCGGCTCGTGGCGGTTTGTTGCGTCGATAAAGTGCAGCATCGGATGCCTCCATGTGGATGGAGACAACCATACGACGAGCGTCTTCGCGCAGGTTTCCCTGATCAGGCAGTTGACGCAACTAGAGCTGGATATGTCCTTGGCGTAGTGCTTCGACGACGGCCTGCATCCGTGTGGAGACGCCGTATTTCTTCTTCAGTGTTTCGATGCGCTTGTGCGCGGCGCTTTCGCTGATGCCAACCAGTTCGCCGATTTCCCAATCTGTCTTTCCTGCGGCCGCCCATTGAATGGCCTCGCGTTCGCGCAGAGTGATGGTGATCGTCGGCTCCGGCCCGCGGCGCCTTAGTTGTTTAGCACGCGCATAAGCGTACATCGAAACCAAGTGAATTTCCGCGCGGGCGATGGCATCGCACCGGGGCTGCCGACCGGCAAAGGACGCGCCGTACACTCTACCGCCAACTCCGAAAATCGGGACGATGAGGCCCTCTCGCAGTCCGTAACTCGCGGCATCGTCCATGACGCGCCGTTCCGCGCGCGCGAGTCGACCAGTCCTGATAGCGGACCAAAGGAAAGGGTCGGCGCTGCACTGCAACTTCACGACTACCGGATCGATAGTATAGAGCCGCTCGTCTGTGTACCTATGCTTCCACTCCTCCGGCCACTCTTCGAAGAGCACATTGTCGGCAGTCACATCGCCGCCGACCGGCGGCGGCGCCGAGCAGTGAAAGGAATCATAGCCTCGATAACTGGCGACGTGCCGGAGAACCTCTTTGATCTTGTTGACATTTGGCGCACGCTGAAGCGCTTGAACGGCTTCAAACGTCGCATGTGTCGGCGCGGCACGCACGTCGCATAATCCAATGTGATGGCCCTGTGTATCTCTTGCATCCCCTTGCCCAAGTTGGCAAGTAGGGCCGACTGATCCTCCACCTCCGTTTTCCGGGCGATATCGGGTGTTGTCCTTGACGCTTCCGTCAGCGACAACACCCGACCTTACGTTTAAGCCATGCTTGACTTAGCCGGGCGGCCCCTCGGCAACGGCTCGACGCGCCTACCAAGCGACTGCGCAATCTGTTGTTTGAAACGGTCGCCGCCGAACGGCCAACCGCCGTTTGTTGCGGCGCGCAATGTGGCGACGAACTCTTCGTCGAGCGCTTCATCGAAGAGCGCCATGTAGGCGGCTTGGCGCTGCGGGCCGTCGGGTCCGAGGGCACAATACTGCTCATGCCTCGTCACCAGCGCGTCATGCTCACCAAAGGCGTTGCTGCGGTAGCTCGACCATTGGTAATCGCGCGGTTCGCGCGCGAGCTTGGCTCGCACCGGATTGAGTTCGATATAGCGCATGCATGCCAGAAGGGCCGTGTCGGGATCGATCATTGCTGCCCGGTATCGGCCTTCCCACATCGTGCCCGAGCGGCCGTAAACCCAATTCACGTGCCGCACGTACCGCCGGCCGAGCGATTGCATCGTCTTTGGCAGGCTGTCTTCTTCCTGCGGGGTCACCAGCAAGTGCACGTGATTGGGCATTAGGACATACGCATGGATGGTGCAGCCGTTGGCTACAGCGGCCAGCTGCAACCACTCCCGGTAACGGGCATAGTCGTCCGGCGCGAAGAAGATGTTGCGTCGATCATTGCCGCGTTGGATGACGTGCAGTGGTTGCCCTGAAATGAAGCACCTGCCGAGACGTGCCATACGCTTGCCCCCGTCGAATCGTCTCGGACAGTTCTCTCGCTGCGCGCACATGCGATCCAGCAAAGATAAGTCCACTCCGACCCCCGGACGCATCGAATAAATCCACTCCGACCCCGCCACACGCGTTGCGAAAATTCACTCTGACCCCGACGCCTCCCTTAAAGCGAGTTTCGCTCGCGCAGTTGATCTGGGTCAAACCAGACCGCCGAGCGCAGTGTCACGCCGCCGTACGAGTGCGATACATAGTTTCGTTTGGAGCGATTTCGTTGTTGGTCATTGCGAGGCGCAATAGGTCGACGACAATCGGATCGCTGTCGATCGCTCAGATCTTCCGCCCCGCACGCTCCCAATACGGATCGCGCATCTTGCGCTTGAAGATCTTCCCCGAGTCCTCGCGCGGCAGCTCGGCACGGAACTCCACCACCTTCGGCACTTTGTATTTCGCAAGGTGATCGCGCAGATAGCCCTTCACGTCCGCTTCGCCGATCCGCGCCCCCGGCTGCGGTTGCACGACCGCGCAGAGCGACTCGCCGAACTCGGTGTCGGGAATGCCGAATACGGCGCAGTCGGCGACCCCCGGGATCTTCAAAATCTCCGCCTCGATCTCTGCCGGATAGATGTTCACCCCGCCCGAGATCACCATGTGATTGCGCCGGTCGCAGAGGAACAGAAACCCGTCTTTGTCGACATAGCCGATGTCGCCCACGGAAATGAGCCCGTTCCGTTCCGCCTTACGCCGTTTCTCGTCGTCGTTGTGATAGGTGAAGTCGACGCCGGTGGTCAGGCGCACATAGACGTCGCCGGCCTCACCGGCCGCGCACTCTTTGCCCGCATCGTCTACAATCACGAGCTTCACGTCCGGCTGCGCGCGCCCCACGGTGCCGGGATGCGCGAGCCACTCCTCGGCGGTGCAGAACACGACCGCGCCGGTTTCGGTGGCGCCGTAGTACTCGTTGATCACCGGCCCCCACCATTCGATCATCCCGCGCTTGACGTCGGGCGGGCAGGGCGCCGCCGCATGCACGACGAATTTCAGCGACGACACATCGTACTTCCGCCGCACGTCCTCGGGCAGCTTCAACAGGCGCACGAACATCGTCGGCACCATATGCAGATGCGTGACCCGATGCGTTTGGATGAGCTGCAGCAGATCCTCCGGATCGAAGCGCGGCTGTAGGATCACGTCAGCGCCAACGCGGATCGCGTACGCGCCATAGGCGTTCGGCGCCGAGTGGTACATGGGGCCGGTGACGACCGTGACGATGCGCTCCGGCTTCTGCTGGACGAGCACGCTATCGACGCCGAACGCGCGCCCGATCAGCTTGGTCGTCGCAAGCGCTTGCGCGGGCGTCGGCGGATTGCGCTTCACGCCCTTCGGCCGGCCGGTCGTGCCCGACGTGTAGATGATCGCGCCCGGCGGATCGGTTACTTCCGGCGCGCGTCGCGGGAAACTCTCGATCCAAGCGTCCCAAACCTTGACCCCCGGTTTGATCTCGCAATCGGCGGGCGTGAGCTGATAGGCCGCGACGATTTCCGGCGGCGTTTCGACGGCAAAGACCGGCACGCCGTGCGGCACGGCCTTCAGCGCCGTCGGCAGAAGGTCGGTATGGACGACGACGGCCTTCACGCCGGAGTCTTTGATGATGTAGCCCGCCTCGTCCGCCGTGAAGTGCCAGTTCACCGGCACCGAATAGGCGCCGAGCATCCCCGCCGCCATCCCCGCCTCGAAGAAGGCGAAGTCGTTCCGCAGCATCAACGCAACCCCGTCGCCGCGCCCGATCCCGATGGACTCGAACGCCGACGCTCCCCGCTCCACACGCTCCTGCAAAGTCGCAAGCGGCAACTCCCGCGCGCCGCTAATCAGTCTTCCCGGCATATCCTTACCCTTGTCGTTGACAAGATCGTGCCAGCATCATCGGTAGCAGACAAGGTGGCCCCCTGGGACCGCGGACGGCCTCGTCCGCTCTTTGTGCGCGATGCGTTGAAGAGTTCGAAGAGCGGACGAGGCCGTCCGCGGCCCCAGGAACTTACTTCGCCAGTGGCAGCCGCAGCGTCGCGCGCAAGCCGCCTTCCGCGCGATTGCCAAGCACCAACTCGCCCCCGTGGCGCTCGGCGATCGCGCGCGCGATCGTGAGACCGAGGCCGTGGCCGCCGGTCTCGACGCTGCGCGACTCCTCTAGGCGCACAAACGGTTTGACGACATGCGCAAGCTTGTCGTCGGGAATGCCGGGACCTTCGTCGTCGACGTGGATCGCGGCAAAGCCGGGATCGGCCGTCATCGACACTTGCGCGCGCTGGCCGTAGCGCACCGCGTTCTCGATCAAATTGCGCACCGCGCGCCGAAGCTCGCTCGCGCGGCCCTCCACGCGCGCCGCGGGCAGGCTCGCGAACGCGACGGCACTGCCGGTGTCCGCAAGGTCGTCGCAAACCGCTTCTATCAGCGACGGCAAATCGACCGGCCGCGTCGGTTCGCCGCTTTCCCCGCCGCGCGCAGCGGCGAGTGCGGCTTCCATCAACCGCTCCATCTCTTCGATGGACCCGCGCATCTTCGCCTGAAGCTCGGGGTCCTTCACAAGTTCGGTGCGAATGCGCAGCGAAGCGACCGGCGTGCGAAGATCGTGCCCGACCGCGCTGAGCAAGGCGCGCTGATCCTCGATCATCCGTCTAAGCCGCGTCGCCATAGCGTTAAACGCACTGGCGGCGGCCTTCACGTCTTGCGGCCCTTCCTCGGGTGCGAGCACCAAACCGTCGCCGCGGCCCATCCGTTCGGCCGCCGTGGTGAGCCCCGCAATCGGCCGCGCGACCCGGCCGGCGGCCCAAACCGCGGCAAGCGCCACTAACACGGCCGCAAGCGCACCGGCCAAAATCAACGGCCACGTCGTTGACGGCACGGCCGGTGGCGTTGCCGAAACATTGAGCCACCGCTTCGGCTCGAGTTCGATCGAAATGTCCAACCGCGACGGCGGCTTGTCGGTGTCGTCGGCTGAGGGCGCGACCACCCATTCGAACTTGTGCGGTCCCGACATCGCCGGCGGCGTAGGGGGCAGGGGAGGAACCGGCGGCACAGGCGGCACCGGATGCACGCCGGACTGCCCCAACCGTGCGCCAGGAATGGTCACCGTTATCTCGCGCTCTTCGTCGCCGGGCACGCCGACAATAGAGCCCTTCGTGCGCGTGATGATGAGTGCGCGCTCGGTTCGCCCGGCGTGCTCGACCCGGTGAAACGCGATCGTGCCCGCGGTTGCATCCCAAGCGACGCGAACGGCCTGGGGTTCGCTCCCGGTGCTGCGCGCGAACGCGACGCTGAGGGAGTCGTTGCGCGCGGTCTCGCTCACGCTGGGCTCCGTGGAGAAGCGGACGAAGAACGACGGCCCGCTCGCGGTTTGCTCGATCGACGTCAGCGTTTCGCTCGACGCGCCCTTCGCCAGCGCGACGATGCCGGCCGTCCGGCGAAAAGCTTCAGCCTCGTGCAGCGCCGAGTGCAGCACGGTCTTCTGACCCTCAAGCAGTGCGAAGGAGGCGAGCTGCGACACCGCAAGCGCGCCGAGCACGATCAGCACGAACCACCCGCGAACCGTGCGCGGCGAGAGCCAGCTCATAGGGCCTCCACCGTGCTCGCGAAGATGTAGCCCGCACCCCAAACTGTTTTGATGAGTTTCGGGTTGCGCGGATCGTCTTCGAGCTTGCGCCGCAAGCGGCTGATCTGCGTGTCGATCGAACGGTCGAACACTTCGTCGGCGAAGCGCCCCTTGATGCGGTCGAGCAGTTGGTCCCGCGTGAGCACCACGTTCGGATGCTCAACGAACGTTGCAAGCAGCGCATACTCCGTCGAACTCAGCGAGACGACGACGCCGTCCGAACCCACGACCTGCCGCTCCGGCCCGTGCAGAATCCACGACCCGAAGCGGATGCGTTGTCCGGCCTTCGGCCGTTGGCCCGGCGGCATCTCGTTGGTGCGTCGCAACACGGCGTGAATGCGCGCGAGCAACTCGCGCGGGCTGAACGGCTTCGTGACATAGTCGTCTGCGCCGACTTCGAGCCCCACGATCCGGTCCAGTTCCTCCGCGCGTGCGGAGAGCAAGATGACCGGCGTGCGCTTGTGCTCGCGCACGCTGCGGCAAAGGCTCAAGCCGTCTTCGCCCGGCATCATGATGTCGAGCACCATCAGGTCGACCTCGCGCTGCGCCAACACGCGCCGGGCCGAGGCCGCGGACTCCGCCATCGTCACCTTCAAGCCGTTGTCCGAGAGATAGCGCGACAACGCATCGCGTATGTCGCGATGATCGTCGACGATCAGAACGTGGGGGGTGGCATCGCCCATGTGGCAGATCAGATACAAGAGCCTGCGAACGGCGCAAGCTGAAGCACAGTTAATCTGTGTCAAAGTTTGTCAGCTTGCGGTGAGCGGCGCTTTTCGCCACGAGTCCGGCAGGCCGGTGACAAACCTCAAAAGCCGGGGCGGTCTAAGGTCCGGTCACCCTAAGTTCAGTTTTGGTGGAGAAGGAAAGTGAAGAACCAGTTGCTGTTGGCGGTTTCCGCCATTGCCGTATTGACGGTCGCCGCCGTCGCCGAAGAAGGATCGGAGAAGAAAAAGAACCTCACCTGCACGACGACGGTCGACGGAGGTCAGACGAAGACGATCTGCACGTCCGATGACGGCAAAATGAAGATCGAAAAGAACATCGCCTGCAAGACGATCGTGAACGGTGCTGAGACGAAGACGACCTGCACCCCAGGTGAAGGTCATGGCGCAGCGACGTGGCAACAAAAGGACGGTCCGCACGTCATGATGGTGCCGGGTGGCGACGACGTTGACGTCCAAGTCTTCAACGACGGCAAAACCGAAAAGCGCGTCATGATCGTCCGAACGCACGGCGGGCCAGGCAGCGCCGACGCGAACAAAGACGGCAAAGTCAGCCGCAAGGAGTTCCTGGCGCGCGCCGAGAAGCACTTCGCCGAAATGGACAAGAACGGCAACGGCAGCCTCGAAGGCGAGGAGCTTCATCCGCCGATGCCGCCAATGCCGCCGCTCCCGCCGGTGCCTCCGGTTCCACCCGTGCCGCCGGCACCGCCGGCGCAGAATTAAGGTGAGACTGGCCGCGGCTCTTCCGCCGACACGTGACTGGAAGAGCTGCGGCCGTCGCTGACCGGCGCGGGCGTGCTCGCGACCGGCGTCGGTTCCGGCCTCTCGACAATCTGCGGCGGCGGGATGCCTTGGGCGGTCATGCGGCCCGTGACGCCCGCATCGAACGCTTGCGCTTGCGCCATATCGGATTGCCCGCCTTTGATGTCGCCCGCATACATCTTCGCGACGCCGCGCCCATACAGCGCTTCCACATTCGTCTTCTGAATCGAAAGCGCGGCACCATAGTCGCCGATCGCGGCCGACCATTGCTGCATGCGTACGAAGTGATGACCGCGTTGCGTGAGCGCCGTCAGATGATCGGGCTTGAATTTGATCGCCTGATCGAAGTCGCTCGCCGCCTTCGGGTGTTCGCCCAAGCGCGCATATGACATCCCTCGTCCGGCGAACGCATCCGCGTCGAAGGGTGTGAGCGCGATCGCCGACGTGTAGTCGGCGACCGCAAGCTGCGGATTGCCGCTGATGCGTTGCGCGACCGCGCGGTTGAAATAGGCGGCCGCATAGTCCTGCTTGTGCTTCAACGCATCGGTGTAGTCGGCGATCGCCCGCGCGAAGTCGCTCTTGCCGACATAAGCGTTGCCGCGATTGTAGTAGGCGGTCGCCCGGCGCTCGCGGCTGATCCGCGAAGCGATGAGAGCCGTGCAGCCTTTGATCTGCTCGTCGGCGGTGATCATCATCCCGCCGTTGCAGAGCGCCACGTTGTCATAGCGCTCCACCTGCGTCACCGGTGCAGGCGTGGAACGGTATTTACGGCGCTTCTTGGCGGCGTCGGCATCCGTCGACAGCATGGCCAACACGACTGTGATTGCGACCAAACTTGTTATCGTCTTCATGGCGCTCTGTATCCCGCAGGCCGCAAATAGCGCAGGCGGTGGGCGGCGGGCCATCACAAGTTTTGGCAAGTTCGGCCCGAATGGGTTAGGACGAAAGGCGATGCTGGATGAGATTCTCAATCGGGGCGACGGCCTCGACGCGTTGCGCGTTGCGATCGCCGCGCTATCATGTGCCGTGTCGGTCGCCTATTTCGCAGTCCTCGACCGCGAAGCCGGGCCTTTGCGCACCGGTATGAAGACCGCGTCGATCCTTATCCTTTCGGCACTGCCGCTCACCTATTTGGGTACCCCGAACGCGCCGGTTCTTCCATTGCTCCTGCTGGCCCTCGCGCTCGTGCTCTCAGCGCTCGGCGATTTTTTCTTGGCACTCGAAGACCAGTCCCGCTTCTTTGTACCGGGTCTCGGCAGTTTCCTCGCCGCGCACGTCGCCTACATTGCCGCCTTCGCACTCTATGCGAGCGGCCTTTCCGGCATCGGCATGGCGCTGCTCGTCGCGGCGCTCGTTGCGGCGGGTCTCCTGCTTGCCCGCATTGCGCCGAAGCTCGGCCGTCTGCGCGTGCCCGTCTTTGCCTACTTCGCTGTGATCATGACGATGGTGGCGGCGTCGCTTTCGATCGCTGAGGCGTCTTGGATTCTCCCGGCGGGCGCGATCATCTTCGCGCTCTCGGACTCGCTGATCGCCGTGCGTAAGTTCTGGGCGCCGTTCGCGCTGATCAACGAAGCCGTCTGGATCACCTATGTCGCCGCGCAGTTCATGATCGTGGCAGCGTATCTGACACTCATCCTCTAGCCGAAAGGTTTGCTCATGCACGAACGCCAGCTCGACATCGACACCAAAGACGGGAAGATGAGCACGTTCGTCGCGCACCCGGAGCGCGGCGGCCCGTTCCCCGTTGTGCTCTTCTACATGGACGCACCCGCGATCCGCGAAGAGCTGCGCGACATGGCGCGCCGGATCGCGACCGCAGGCTACTACGTGATGCTGCCGAACCTCTACTACCGTTCGGGCGTCATGGAGTTGGGCCGGATCCCGATGGACCCGCACGCGCCCGAGCGAAAGCGCATGATGGAGCTGATGGGGTCGCTCTCGATCGGAAAGATCATGGACGACACCGACGCGCTCCTCGCGTTCGCAGGAGCCGACAAAGCCGCAAGCGAGGGCAAGGCGGGCACGGTCGGCTACTGCATGAGCGGCCAATACGCGATCAACGCGGCCGCGCGCCATCCCGACCGCATCGCAGCCGCAGCCTCGATCTACGGCGTGCGCCTCATCACCGACCAGCCCGACAGCCCGCATGTCGTGGCAAAGAAAGCGAAGGCCGAACTCTACTTCGCCTGCGCCGAGACGGATCACTGGATGCCGCTCGATCAAGTGGAGCCGCTGCGGCGCGCCCTTAAGGACGCGGGCGCCAACGCGGAGGTCGAGGTTTACCCCAAGACCGAACACGGCTTCGCCTTCCCCGCACGCCCCGTCTATGACAAGCAAGCCGCAGAGCGCCATTGGGAGCGCCTGTTCGCGCTCTTCGGGCGGAATCTGCGCTGATGCAGCACTTTCCAATGCCGTAGCTGCCGTCGTAGCCTTCCTCAAACGCAATTGAGGAAGTGCCATGCTTCGTTGGATCGTCGCCGTCGTTCTTGTCCTCGCTATTGCGGCCGCCATCTTCTGGTTTGGCGCGCGCGGCGGATGGTTTGGAGCCGATCAGGGCCCCGGCACGATCGAGGGCAAAGCCCTTCCTGCAGAAGTCATTGCGGCCCGCATGGCGTCGCGCCGCGCGGTCGGCGAAGACGAGGACCAAATTCTGTTCGGCGACCTGCACGTCCACACGACGCTCTCGACCGACGCCTATCAGTTCTCGCTCCCGATCTTGGGCGGCAAGGGGCTCTACCCGTTGGCCGACGCCTGCGACTTTGCGCGCTACTGCTCGGCTGTCGACTTCTGGGCCTCGACCGATCACGCGGAGTCGATCACGCCGAAACGGTGGACGATGATCAAGGACGCGGTTCGCGCCTGCCAGAAAGTGTCGGGCGACGATCAGAACCCCGATATGGTCTCCTTCATCGGCTTCGAGTGGACGCAAGTCGGCCGCACGCCGGAAACCCATTTCGGCCACAAGAACGTCATCTTCCGCGACCTCGAGGACGCGAAGGTTGCCGCCCGCCCGATCGAGACGCAAAAAATCGGCCTCGCCGCGCCGATGTCGCCCTTGGTCGTGACGCAAGACTTCGCAAACCGCCAGCGCTACTTCGACTACAACAAGTTCATGGCCGACACGAACGCGGTCCCCGCCTGCGACGCGGCAACAACGTCGGACAAGTTGCCGAAAGATTGCCTTGAGAGCGCGCGCACGCCTGGCGACCTCGTGCGCAAACTCATCGACGAACAAAAACTCCAGCCCCTCATCATCCCGCACGGCTCGACGTGGGGCTTCTACACGCCGCCCACGACGACCTGGGTGAAGGCGCTCGATCCGAAGGAGCGCCCTGACAAGTTCGCGCTGATCGAACTTTACTCCGGCCACGGCAATTCGGAGGAATATCGAGCCTGGGAACCGGCGCACGTCGCAAGCGACGGCAAGCGCACGTGCCCCGAGGCGAGTGCGAACTACTTGCCCGGGTGCCAACGCGCGGGCCAGCTGATCATGGAAGCCTGCCTCAAGGCCAAGATCGACGCCGCCGAGTGCGAAAAGCGCGCGGCCGTCGCACGTCAGGCCTATGTCGACATGCACATGTTCGGCCATCTCGCCGTGCCGGGTGCAGTCGCGCCGGATTGGCTCGACGCAAGCCAATGCACGGACTGCTTCCTGCCTGCGTTCAACTACCGACCGAAGACGTCGGTACAGGCGGGCCTCGCCACGACGCATTTCGACGACGCGAACCAGGCAACGCGTTTCGAGTGGGGTTTCATCGGCTCGAGCGACACCCACCGCGCCCGTCCCGGCACAGGTTACAAACAATACGACCGCCGCCAGAGCACGGATGCGACCGGCGCGCCCAACGCGGATACGCGCGCGCTGCTACTTAACGGCGTCGGCGAACTCGACGACGAAAACCCGCAGCCGAAAGCGATGACGCTCGAAGACATCCAGAAACTCCCCGGCCTGCGCACCGTTGAGGCCGAACGCCAAGCAGCGTTCTTGCTCACCGGCGGGCTCGCCGCCGTGCACGCGAAGGGCCGCTCGCGCGAGGCAGTCTGGGACGCAATGCAGCGCCGCGAAATCTACGCGACCTCGGGCCAGAAGATCCTGCTCTGGTTCCACGCCGTAGACAAAGCGGGGGCGCGCACACCGATGGGAAGCCGCGTCGCCGGCAATGCCGCGCCCACGTTCCAAGTGCGCGCGATCGGTTCCTTCAAGCAAAAGCCGGGTTGTCCCGATTTCGCAAAGACGGGACTCGACGAAAAGCGCTTGGGCTCGCTCTGCGGCGGCGAGTGCGACAACCCCTCGGACGTGCGCGCGAAGATCACCCGCATCGAAGTCGTGAAAATCCGCCCGCAAACGAGCAAGAGCGAAGAGCTCGCGAGCCTGATCCAAGACCGCTTCATCGTGCATCAGTGCGATGCGCGCGAAGACGGCAGCTGCACGTTCACTTTCACCGATCCGAGCTACGCGGCGGACAAACGCGACGCGCTCTACTACGTAAAGGCGATCCAAGAAGCGGAACCCATGATCAACGCCGATCCTCTGAAATGCGAGCGCGACGCCAGCGGCAAATGCATGAAGGTCAACCTCTGCTACGGCGACTACCGCTCCGGCGCCAGCGACTGCACCGCCCCCGCCGAACCCCGCGCCTGGTCGTCGCCGATCTACGTGGACTATCGATCGTAGAGCGCAAAGGCCAACTGAAGTCCTGGAAGCCGGCGCTCCCAGGACAAGTGCCCACCACCCGACGATTGATCTAGGGCAAAGTAGGGCGTGGGGTGCCCTGCTAGCGTGCCACCCATAAAAGCAGAGGGTGGATCATGAACGTCGCGAAGATTCTGGCAGCGGCAGCCGCGTTGTCACTGAGCCTAGCCGTCGCCGGGACCGGCATCGCAGCTGACGCTGAACCCGTCACGGCCAAGGCACCGGAGCGCTTCAAGTTCTACCTCTTGCAAGGCATCCCCGCCGCCTACCGGGGCAAGACGAATCCGCTGCAGACGAACGTGCCGAACGTGATCAAGGGTGCGGACCTCTACAACGCGCGCTGCGCCTCCTGTCATGGGCCGATGGGCTTCGGCAACGGCGCGGCGGCGAGTGCGTTGCGCCCGCGCCCGGCCGACCTTGCCTGGTCGCTCTCCGATCCGCGCGTGAAGGACGATTTCCTGCTCTGGACGATCGCTGAGGGCGGCGCTCAGTTCGGCTCGAACATGCCGGCCTCCAAGGGTAGCCTCACGGAAATCCAGACGTGGGAACTAATCACCTACATGCGCGCTGCGTTCGAGGGGCGCGAAGCAAAGCGCACGGACGGCTCGAGGTTGGCGGCGCGCTAGCGCTCCAATTCCTCCCGCAGCATCTCGAGTTCGAGCCAGCGTTCTTCGCTCGCCGCAAGCGTCGCCTGCAGCTCCGCGAGCTTCGCCGTCGCGGCCGCGAATCCTTTCGGGTCACGTATATAGAATCCGTCCGCTGCGAGGCGCTCGTTGAGCGAATGAATATCGCGCTCCAACGCCGTGATCTGTCCGGGCAGCGTTTCCAACGCGTGCTTGTCCTTGAAGCTCAGCTTCCGCTTCTCGGACGCCGCCGCGCGCGGGGGAGGGGAGGGTTTCTCCGCCTTCGACACCTCGCGCTCGCGCGCCTTCGCCGCAACACCGGCACCGCGTTGGGCGACCATATCGGAATAGCCGCCGGCATATTCGACGAACCGCCCCGAACCCTCCGCCATCAGCACGCTCGTCGCCACGCGGTCGAGGAAGTCGCGGTCGTGGCTCACCACGATCACCGTCCCCGGGTAGTCGCCGAGCATCTCCTGCAAAAGATCGAGCGTCTCCAAGTCGAGGTCGTTCGTCGGCTCGTCGAGCACCAGCAAGTTCGACGGCTGCGCTAGCGCCTTGGCAAGCACGAGGCGCCCGCGTTCGCCGCCGCTCAGTACGCGCAAGGGCGTGCGCGCCTGCTCCGGCGTGAACAGAAAATCCTTCATGTATGACGCATAGTGCTTCGTCACGCCGCCGACGCTCAGCGTCTCGCCGTGCCCACCGGTCAGAAAGTCCTTCACGCTGACGTCGCCGTCGAGGGTCGCGCGCCGCTGATCGAGCACGTGCATCTGTACGTTCGCGCCGAGTTTGACAACGCCCGAGTCGGGCGCCATCCGCGCGGTCAGCACGTTCACAAGCGTCGTCTTGCCCGCGCCGTTCGGCCCGACGATACCCACGCGATCGCCGCGCATGATGCGCACCGACACGTCGCTCACGACGCTCAGTTCGCCGAACGCCTTCGACACGCCCTTAGCCTCGATTACGACCGCGCCCGACGTCTCGCCCTCGCTCGCGGCGAGTTTCACATTCCCCGCCGCGCGCCGAACCTCGCGCCGCTGCCGCCGCATGTCCGCGAGCAGCGCCATGCGCCGCACATTGCGTTTGCGTCGCGCGGTGACGCCGTAACGCACCCAATGCTCTTCGGCCACGATCTTCCGGTCGAGCTTGTGTTGCTCGAGTTCTTCCTGCGCCAGGACATCGTCGCGCCACGCTTCAAAGGCGCCGAACCCTTGGCCGAGCCGCCGCGTCTGGCCGCGATCGAGCCACACCGTCTCGCGCGAGAGCCGCTCCAAGAATCGCCGGTCGTGGCTGATCAACACCAGCGCCGACTTCAGCGAACTGAGTTCGCTCTCCAGCCATTCAATTGCCGGCAAGTCGAGATGGTTCGTCGGCTCGTCGAGCAACAGAATATCCGGCGAAGGCGCGAGTACGCGCGCCAGCGCCGCCCGCCGCGCCTCGCCGCCCGACAGCCGGTCCGTCGCCTCGTTGCCCGTCATGCCCAAGCAGTCGAGCAAATATTGCGCACGGTAGTGATCGTCGCCGGGCGCCATGCCCGCCTCGACGAACGAAAGCGTCGTCGCAAAACCGGAGAGATCGGGCTCCTGCGGCAGGTAGCGTACGGTCGCCGACGGTGCCGCCGCGCGCGTCCCGCGATCCATCTCGACGAGCCCAGCTGCGATCTTCAGCAGCGTGGATTTACCGGATCCGTTGCGTCCGACAAGACAGATCCGCTCGCCCTCCGAAACGACAAGCTCCGCCCCTGTCAGAAGCGGCGTGCCCCCGAAGGTCAAATGAACATCCTGCAACTGAATAAGCGGCGCACCCATGAGGCGCGGGTTGTGTCATTGTTGCCGAAGGAAGGGAAGACTCTCTTCCTGGGACCGCGGGCGGCCTCGCCCGCTCTGAAGCACTTTTCAAACGCAGCAGCTTCGGCGATCTAGAAAGTGCGGGCGAGGCCGCCCGCGGTCCCAGGATAAGCGCCCCTTCGCATGGCAAGCAGGCTACGATAGACTCCACGCCATGCCCCGTTTCATCACCCTCCTCGCCGCGTTCCTCCTCGCTGCCTGCACCGCGGACATCGCGCCCGCCGGTCCTCAGCTTGCGAATACAGAGTGGGTTCTCAAATCGATGCCCGGCTGGGAGATGCAGCAGGCGCCGCAGATTCCGACGCTTCACTTCCAATCCGGCACGCAAGTCGGCGGCCGGTCCGGCTGCAACACATGGGGCGGCAGCTACGAACTGAAGGGCGACAAGATTTCCTTCGGCCAGATGCGCACCACGCTGATGGCCTGCGCTTATGGCATGGATGTCGAGACGCGCTTCCACGCCATGCTGAAACGCGCCCGCACGCTCACCGTCGCCGGCGAAACGCTGACGCTCGCCGACGATGGCGGCGCCACGATCGCGACCTTCTTTCGCGCCTCGACGGCGGTCCCGCCAAGATCGTAGAACTCAGCGTCAACGAAAATGCGCAAGTCCTGGGAGCGCAGGCCTCCCGCCTGCGCTTGCCTCATGCTTGGCGCTCTACGAAGTCGCCATTTCCCCCATCGCGCGAGTTCCCTCTCTCGAACTCGTGACGTGACCGGTGCTAGAGGTTGCCGTCAGATCACCGCCGTCATCAGGGGAATCATCGACATGGGTTTGAATATCGATCGCCGCACGATGTTGCTCGGCGCAGGCGCCGCCACGGCCGTCGCGTTGGGCGCAGGCGCCATTCAAGGCGCCGCGCGCGCAGCCACGAGTAAAGCGGGCATCGGCACCTGGGGCGTCGACCTCGCCGCGATGGACAAGTCGATCGCCCCCGGCGACGACTTCTTCCGCCACGTCGGCGGCACGTGGATGAAGAACACGCAAATACCGGCCGACCGGTCGCGCTGGGGCTCGTTCAATATCCTCGCTGCGAGATCGGAAGACGACGTCAAGGCCGTCCTCGACGCGGCGCGCGCCAAGAAGCCCGCCGCGGGCACGGTCGAGCGCAAAGCCGTCGACTACTACGAAGCGTTCAACGACACCGCCGCGATCGACGCGAAGGGGCTTGCGCCCGCAAAGGGCGACCTTGACCGCATCGCCGCCGTGCAGACGCACGAAGACATGGCAGCGCTCCTCGCTGGCCCCGACTTCCGCGCGAACGCGCCGGTGGGCGTCGGCGTCAACCTCGACGCAAAGCGCCCCGACACCTACGTGATGGGCGTCGGCCAGGCCGGCCTAGGCATGCCCGACCGCGACTACTATCTCAAAGACGACAAGAAATTCGCCGACACGCGCGCGAAGTACCGCGCCTATGTCGAACAGATGCTGACGCTCGCGAACTATCCGGACGCCGCAGCCAGCGCCGAGGCGATCGTCGCCGTCGAACGCCAGATTGCGGAGATCCACTGGCCGCGCGAAAAATCGCGCAATCGCGACCTCACCTACAACCCGAAGACGCGCGCCGAGCTTCTGGCGTTCGCGCCGGACTTTCCGTGGCAAGCAGCGCTCGATTCATTCGGCGCGCCGAACCACGACTACTTCATCCTGGTGCAAGTCGACGCGATTCAAGCGCTGGCAAAGCTCTATCGTGCGACGCCCATCGCGACCTGGCGCGCTTACGTCACGTTCCACTACCTGAACGGCATGGCCGACGTGCTGCCGAA
Organism: uncultured Flavobacteriaceae bacterium; assembly: GCA_964647355.1. Taxonomy (GTDB): domain Bacteria; phylum Pseudomonadota; class Alphaproteobacteria; order Micropepsales; family Micropepsaceae; genus SZUA-430. The sequence goes on from CAZYGK010000013.1 coordinate 26,251, forward strand.
GGCGTTCGACGACGCGGCGTTCGACTTCAACGGCAAGGTCGTGACCGGTCAGCCGCAACAGCGCGAACGCTGGAAGCGCGCGGTGACGACGATGAGCGGAACCCCGTTCAACGCGCCGATGGGCGAGGCGGTGGGCCAGCTCTATGTGAAGAAGAACTTCGCACCTGCCGCGAAGGCCGCGATGGCCGACCTCGTCGAGAACCTGCGCGCCGCCTACAAAGTGCGCATCCAAAAGCTCGCTTGGATGTCGGACGAGACGAAGAAGGCCGCGCTGACGAAGCTCGACAAGATCAACGTCAAGATCGGCTACCCCGACAACTGGCGCGACTACGCGCCTCTCGACATCAAAGCGGGCGACGCGTTCGGCAACCGCCTGCGCGAACGCGCCTTCAACCGTGCGCGCGATGTGGCGCGTCTGAAGCAACCCGCGAACCGCAAGGAATGGGGCATGGCCCCGCAGACGGTGAACGCCTACTACAGCTCCGTCTGGAACGAGATCGTGTTCCCGGCCGCGATCCTGCAGCCGCCGTTCTTCGATCTGAACGCGGACCCGGCCGTGAACTACGGCGGCATCGGCGCCGTCATCGGCCACGAAATGGGCCACGGCTTCGACGACCAAGGCTCGAAGTCCGACGGCGACGGCATCTTGCGCAAATGGTGGAACGCCGACGACGAGCGCCGCTTCAAGGAACTGGGCGACAAGCTGGCCGATCAGTATTCGAAGTTCGAAGCGCTGCCCGGCCTCTTCGTCAACGGCCGCCTCACGCTTGGCGAAAACATCGGCGACCTCGGCGGTCTCAACGTCGCGCTCGAAGCCTACAAGATCTCGCTCGGCGGAAAGGAGCCGCCGGTCGTCGACGGCTACACCGGCATCCAACGTTTCTTCCTAGGCTTTGCCCAAATCTGGCGCCAACTCCAACGCGAAGAAGCGCTCAGGAACCAAGTCGTCTCCGACAGCCACTCGCCCGGCGAATTCCGCGCCAATGGCACCGTGCGCAATATGGACGAATGGTACGCCGCCTTCGACGTGAAGGAAGGCGCGAAACTCTACCTCGCCCCGGACCAACGCATCCGGATTTGGTAGCCTGGGAGCGCCGGCTCGCCGTCAACCGCGGCCGGCGCGCTCCGCACGCCGAAACATTGTCGCCAATTGTCGCGAGGACCGCGCGCTGACACCGCTCGTTACAAGAGCGGCGTGGCCAGAGCACGTCTTCGCCCGCAATCTTGCACTTGACACATCTCTTTTTGTAGTTACATAATCTGGTGATCAAGTGTACGAATGGGACGAAGACAAACGCAGCTTGAACCTGCGCAAGCACGGCGTCGACTTCGCGCTCGCGGAGGAATTCGATTGGGAGCATTCGATCGCGGATGAAGATGACAGCGCCAAAGGTGGCCTCGCTTCGTCTCGATCGGCCCAATTGGCACCGGACTCTACGTTCTCGTGTGGACGCCTCGTGGCGAAAGTATCGTGCGTATCATCAGCCTCAGGCCGGTAACGAAAACCGAAAGAAAACGCTATGAAGAAGAGTTCTAAGAAGCGAACCGTCGATCCCGACAACCCGCCACTGACGCGCACGCAGTTGGCGCGCTTCCGCCCGGCGAGCGAAGTCGTGCCCGGCATCGTTGCGGCCTACCGCAAAAGGCTTGGGCGCCCCCCGGAGGGCACGGGCACGAAGGTGCAGGTAACGCTGAGGCTCGACCCCGCAATCATCGCGCACTTCAAGGCGACCGGCGACGGCTGGCAAAGCCGCATCAACGAAACACTGGCCAAAGCGATTGCTCCGAAGCGGCGGTCGTGAGACGGCAATGAACAGGCCCAGCATTGCCCGGGAGGTGCTCATCAAGGATACCTTTAACGATCCACGTACCGGTACGCGCCGCCGTTCGTGCACGCAAAACGAAAATCGGCTTCCGGGTTGACCTCGCTACGCGCCGCGAGCACGAGCGGGGCGGTCACGTTGGGATAGGCGGTCAAGGCAACTTGAGCCCCCGCCAAATCGTCGGGCAAACGGCGCGCGCCGCTAACGGTGTCCATGGCCAGGTTTCCGATATAGGTGACTTGGCCTGGCTTCACCTCGAACGCCAGCGTCGTTGGCCTGAGGCATCCGTAGTAGCGGTTCGCATGAAGCGCTGAGATGGCGTAGTACCCGGGCCGCGCCTCAAGGAACCGGTACCGCAGTTGACCTCGGGAAAGAGCGGCCAAAAGCCTTCGAATTCGCCGCCCTGGTTTCTGAGCGCCCGATTGGTCTTAGGGTCGTAGCCGATCAAGTAGATGGTCCAGGTTCTTGCGCCCTCGAAACCCAAAACCACGAGCCCGCTGTCCGAGGCGTTGGTCAGCGCGAAGGATTTGTCCGGCTCATCCGCACGCGCAGCTGCGGGCGCCAAAGCGCTGATCGCCGGGATCGCCGCCACCAGCCATCCAAACGTGCGCATCATCGTCAAGCGCGGGAGCATCAACTGCAGTTCTCCTCCAGCAATCCGTGCCGGGAGACATCTTATCACACGCAAGCGCTCTTAGGGCCAAGGCCGGCTCGCGCCGGTTGGCGCATTGCGTCACGTGATGCGCGACACCGGGAGCGACAATGCGAGCGTGCGCAATCGCACAGGCTTCAATGCCGACTAGGCAGGGCTCGGTTCCCTTGAAGAATTCCAGAACGTCCGCACGCCGAAGCGACCTCAGAAGTCAGCGAACGAGGACGCCTTGCGTTGAGCGCGTGATGCCGGCAAATGGGCCGCTGGTGCAGCGCCTTGTGGTCACCCGGGCGAGGGAATATGCGACCTGCTTGGTCGCCTCATTGAACGTGATTGCGACATTAAACATGCACTGCGCGGTGTACGGCACGTCGGGCAAATTGTCGGAGTAGAACTGTGTCGTCAGCGTCGGCGGATGCATGGACGCCAACTGGGCGTACTGACCGCGCACCTCCACAGGACCTTGGGGGACGACGGCCGGTCGTCGATCGCCACGCCGATCACCCGTAAGCGGCGACGTGGGTATGGTGCGAACGCTGGGGAGTGCGCCGCTTATTCGAATCCGGAAGATCACGTCGTATTCCGGATAACCGCCGGCGCTCACGCCCGCACCCGCGCGCGGTGAGATCGTAACGCTGTCGATGGTTAAAAACCGCCCGTCGATACTGGAAGCACAACATGACGTCGCATTCGTGCCGCGCCAGGTACCCAGAAAGAAGCTGCGATCGAATGAAATGGCGGGCGCCGCTGCCGCCAGCAGCATGGCAGCGATGAGCAAAGCTCTCATGGACCGGTGGCTGGAGTGCATGAGCCTAAACCTTCCGTTCGCGAAGAACGATAGTGCCCGCAAATCCACTTCGACTCAATACTCCGGGGACACGTGACAAACTCTAGCGGTCCCAGAGCTTAGTTTGAAAAACGGGGACAAGCTCACAAGGCGAGCGTTGAGTGAGCGTGGCGCATAGGCTGACGGAGTCTCCCAAAGGCCAACAGCCCCTGCCGCCGAAACCAACCCCGCGACAAGCCGTCAGCGGCAAGTCGCCAAATCGATCTTCGCGCAGCCTTGGCTTAGAGTGCGGCCTTCGTACGACGCGTTGCGAACGCGTCTTCCCGCACGGCCCGGCCCGCGCGCGGCTGCGACTTGAAAACTGCATCGACTGAGCGACACCCGCGCGCCAATCCGGCGTCGGCTGCTGCTGCATACCGGCAGCGCCGATCGCGCAGGGTTGCCTGCACGGTCGAGGCGCAGGAAACCTGGGCGCTCAATGTGCGGGCTTCGCGCGTTACGGCACGCGGTGAACGCGCAAGCTAAGCAGCGGCGAACGGATACCTAACGCATATCGAACGGATAAATAACGGATAAATCCGCAGAAAGCCGCCGATCTAACGCATATAACGGATTCGATTTTGCACTCCGCCGCTGCCGCCGAAACGCGGCGCCGTTCGCATCTGATAGGGCCGGGTGCCGGGCCCGAGCAGCCGGAACGCCGCAAGCCCGCCGAACACATGGCCCGCGACCGTCTCGTAGCGCGCCAGCGTGAGCATATGGGCCCGCTCGATCCGGTACCCGCGTGTGCGGAACGCCTGCTCCAGCTCCGGCATGTGCATCGCGCCCCACGGCACGACGAAGACGTCGTACTTGCCCTGCAGCTTGTCGAACGCCGCCATCAACACGGCGTTGCGCTTGGTCAGGATCTCGTCCCAGAACACTTTGAGGTCGTCGGGCGAGCACGCCGGCAGGCCGCCGTCCTTCGCCAGCACCTCGCCCGTCTCCATCTCAGCCGCGAGATCGGCGCGCAGGCAGCGCAGCGTCGCGGGCGAAAGGTCCGACACGTCGACATCCGCCCGCACGACATCGGGCTTCGTCTTCGCCGCCGGCGGCACCGGCGCGCGGGGCTTCTCGCCGGGTTTCGCCTGCGAAGTCACCGTCTCGCCGGCGCCCAGCAACTCTTCGAACACGGTCTGCGACTCGAGGCCCATCGACTTCGCCACCTCGTCGGGCCGCGCCGCCTCCGCCGCCAAGATGCCCTTCGCGTCGGTGATGCCCTCCGCCAGCACGACGGCGTTGGGTGGAATGTTTTGATAGGCGCGCTCGTAGAATTGGCGCTCCGCGATATGCGCGGTCGCGACCAGTTGCACGACCTTGTTTTCCTTGCGCAGGATCGCCGTGCGCGCCTGGATGTCGTTCCAAGTGAACTGGATGTAGCCCTTCGTCTCCTGCTCGGCGTACGAGACCGCGGCCCAAATCCCGAGCGCCAGCAGCCCGGCAAAGCTCACCACAAGCGTCACGATCGAGGCGAACGCGATGCGCAGGAACACGTGGTTCAAATGGGGCAGGGCGTTCGCCGTCAGGAACGGGCTGCCCGTGCGCAAATGCACGATCAGGAACGCCGCAAAGCCGAGCGCCGCTTGGCACAGCGACAGGAACAGTCCGGCCTGGTCGCCGCTCTGCGTGAGCGAGCCGAACGGCGGCCCGCCGAGCGCGAGCCAAATCGCCGCGCCGATCAGGGGCAGGAAGATCGTCTTCGGCAGATGCGGCACGAACGCGACCACGAACGCCATGATCAGCGACGAAAGAACGACGAACACGGCGAGCTGATTGCGCAAGGCGGAGAGCGGGCTTGCCCCCGCGACCATCGCCCAAAGCTCGTCCGCGACCGACACCAGCCCGTCCGCCGCAAACGCAACGAGATAGAGGTTCGCGACGCCTGCAAAGAACACCAGAAGCGTGCTGCGGCGATAGGTGATGTCCATGGGGTGCTCCTAGAACTGCGTGCACACGGGCCGGTCGACCCGCATCACCGCGTCTTGCTGAAACCGTGTTTTGTAGGCCTGAACGATCGCGCCGATCGCGCCATCTGCATCGGCACCGTCCGCGTGCATGCGAACGACGACCTTGCTCTTCTCCGAGATCGTCTTCTTCGTCGCCGCATCGCGCCAGAACCCGGCGCCGTCCAGCACGCTGAACCCTTCCGGAAACCGCGGCGCGATTTCGGTCGCGACGAACGCCTGCCAGTCGCGCTCGCTAACCGTGCCGCCTTTGGACTTGTTCATGCCGAAGAAAAGCTGCGTCTCAACCATCGCCTCGCCGAGCCGGCAGCCGCTCGCAGCCTGAGGCGCCGGAACACCGGCGCATCCGGACAATGCAAGCGAGGCAATGACGACCGCGAGGGGGCGCAGCATGGCCATGAGCTAGCACAGCGCACGTTCTGCCCGCCATCACAAGAAAGAGGGCGGAACCGGTGGGTCCCGCCCAAGTTGCCTCTCGCCAGACAACACACGCGATAGGGAGAGGTCAGGAGGCTGTCATTGCAAATCGACTGTCGCGCGGCGGTTCTGCGGCTCCTTCACGCCGTCGCCGGTCTGCACCATCAGCTCCGCCTCGCCGCGGCCCGATGTGGAGATCGCGCCCTCTACGATGCCCTTGCTCACGAGAGCCGACTTCGCGGCGTTCGCACGGCACTCCGACAGACGCTGATTGTAGACGACCGATCCGGAGGTATCCGTGTGGCCGACCACCCGCACGGCGGCCGAGCCGGTGGCCTTCGCAGCGGCTGCGGCCTCGCTCAGCACGCGATCGGCCTCCGCCGTGATGTCGCAACGGTCGAATCCGAAGAAGACGATGAACTGCTTCACCTGCGGCGGCGGAGGTGGCGGCGGCGCGGCCGGCGGTGGGGGCGCGGCCGGCGGCGCTGCGTCCGGCGCGAGATCGAAGCGCAACCCGAGCGTCAGGCTGTGCTTCGCAAAATCGTCGAGCACGACTGTCTCGCTCGACGTGATGCCGGCTGTAATAGCATCGATGTCGCTGATCGACGGCGGCGACACGTGCAGATAGCGATAGGTGAGTGCCAGCTCCATCCGCGGCGACACGGCGTAGGAAAGGCCTGCAATCGCCTGCGCCGCGAAGCGCCATTCGTCGACGGATGGCATCGCGTCCCACGTCGGTACCGCTTGCAGCCGCGTTCGCGCATCGATCTCCACCTTGTCGCCGCCGGCGCCGGCGCCCAGCGACAGGCGCCAGCGCGATCCGAGCGGCACGTCGTAGAGCACGTTCGCCATCAGCGAAAACTCGTCGACATCCGCCTCGAATAAGCGGAGCGTCGACGACACTTGCCACTGCGCGTTGGCGTTGTTGCTGCGATAACCCGCCTCCGCCTCGATCCGCCAGTTGCTCGAGAACGCATAACCGACCGTCGCAAAGGCCGCCCAGCCGGTGTCGAACGATGCCTCGCCCGTATCCGCGGTCTGCGCGGCGCCGTTGATCGCCAGATCGTACGCCGCGTCAGCGTCGCTGATCCAATTGGCGCCGCCCTCAAGGCCGACATACCAGCCCTTGAACGTCGCGGCCTCGACCGGCACTGCCAGCACGGCGGCAGCCGCGCCGAGAAGAAGTGTTCGTTGAATTCTCATGGTCGTGCGCCCCTCGCTTCGAGTTCCTGACGGCGACTTTCGGGCAAACGCTCCAGGCGCAACAGTGGCTGCGGTCACGGATGAAAGAAATTCGGAAGGAAGCGAATATTTGCGAAACGGCCGGAGCCGATATGCGGCAAGCGAACCGGTGAGACCGCGCTGCACCGCGCCCGGCACGCGGACTTGGACACAAGCGAAGCGGCCCGCGTCGCCATGCTCACGGCGCACGCGGCCGGCCTCATCCGATTGGTGCGAGACTGTGTCCTGCTTGCACCGCGAGATGCTCTCGCAACAGCAGCGTTTACGAGAGGCGATTCTTGTGGAACGCGCCGCCCTTCATGATCGCGCTCAAATGCGCGCCCTGATCCTGGAACAGGCCCAAGTCCTTGAGCGGATCGCCGTCGATCACGATCAGGTCCGCGAACGCGCCGGGTTCGATCACACCGAGCTTGCCTGTCTGGCGCACGACGTCGGCGCCCACCAGCGTCGCCTGGCGGATGATCTCGATCGGCGACAGTACCTCCGAGCGGAACAGGAACTCGCGCGATTGATCGACCTGCAACTGGCCCAGCAGATCGCTGCCATAGGCGACCGGAACCCCCGCCCGCTTCGCGATCTCAAGCGAGCGCAAGCCGCCGTCGATCACGAGGTCGTTCTTGGCGAGCTGATCGGCCGACATGCCGAACTGCCGACCGCGCTCTTTCATTGCGTAATAGGCGACGAGATTGGCGACCATCAACGCGCCCTTGTCCGCCATCAACCGCGCGGCCTTGTCGTCGATCAGATTGCCGTGCTCGATCGTCCTGACCCCCGCCGTGACCGCGCGCGTGATCGCCTCCGGCGAATAGGCGTGCGCCAGCACATAGCGTCCGAAATTCTGCGCCTCTTCGACGGCGACCGCGATCTCCGCCGGCGAGTACTGCAAGCTCTCGAGCGGATCCCAAGGCGAGGCGACGCCACCCGACACGAAGATCTTGATCTGATCGGCGCCTTGGCGCATCTGCTCGCGCACCGCCAAGCGCACGCCATCGACGCCGTCTGCCGTCTCCATCGTGAACGACAGAGCATTGCAACACTTGCACGCCTGATCGAACGCCGTGCGCCGCCGCGAGTCGCCATGCCCGCCCGTCATCGAAATCGGCCGCCCCGAGATGAAGAGCCTGGGTCCGGGAATGACGCCGCTGTCGACCGCTTCCTTGATGCCCCAATCCGCGCCGCCCGTATCGCGCACGGTCGTGAACCCGCGGTCGAGCATGTCGCGCAGGAGCTTCGAGGCCTTTGCCGTCATCAGCGTCAGCGGCATCGTCTCCAGCCGCGCGAGCCCGAGTTCGACGAGATAGACATGCACGTGACAGTCGATCAGCCCGGGCATCAGCGTGCGCCCGCCGCAGTCGACGACGCGGGCGGATACAGTCTTAATGGCCTTGTCCGAAACCTCGCGGATCGTCTCGCCCTCGACCAGCACCTCATACCCGCCCCGCGCCTCGTCGAAGCGCGGATCGAGCAGGCGGAGATTTCGAAAAAGGACCGCGGTCATCTCGCCTCCAGAGTCGTGGACCGCCATGATCCGCCGACGCCGCGCAAAAGAAAAGGGCGGAGCCTTTCGGCCCCGCCCTCGCTTAACCGGCTAATACGCAGCCGATTACTTGTTCAGATCGATCGTCGCGCGACGGTTCTGCGGTTCCTTCACGCTGTCGTCCGTCTTGACCATCAGCTCGCCTTCGCCACGGCCGGAGGTCGAGATCGAGCCGGCGGCGATACCCTTGCCGACCAGGTTCGACTTCGCCGCATCTGCGCGGCATTCCGAGAGGCGTTGGTTGTAGTCGTTCGAGCCCATCGTGTCCGTGTGGCCGACGATCGTAACCTTCACGGCGCCGTTCTTCGCAGCCGAAGCCGCTTCGCTCAGCACCCCGTCGGCTTCCGGCGTGATGTTGCACTTATCGAAGCCGAAATAGATGATGAACTGCTGCGGTTCCGCCGGCGGCGGAGGCGGCGGCGGCGGTGGCAGCGGCGCTTCGTCCTCGTAGAGGTCGTAACGCAGACCGACGGTCACCGTGTGCTTCTCGAGATCCTCGAGTTCCAGCGTCTTGTAGCGATTGTTGAACTCCGGCTCGCTGACGTTCAGGTAGCGATAGGTCAGCGTCAGGTCGAGGCGCTTCGTGACCTGGTAGCTCAAGCCTGCGATCGCCTGGAATGCGAAGCGCGTGTCGCTGTCGTCGACGAACGCCGGACGGCCGGCGCGGCTCGCTTCGAGTTCGACGTGGTCGACACCGACGCCGAGGCCGATGTTGAGGTCGAGCTTCTCGGTCAGCGGCACGTCGTAGATGACGTTGAGCATGGCCGTGTATTCGGTCATGTCGCCTTCGTAGGTGCGCGTGCGGCAGCCTTCATTGATGATGATGCTTTCGCCCATGCCGTAGCCGCCGCAGCGCGAGCGCGACAGCGTCGCGTCGTTGTCGCGATAGCCGAGCTCAAGCTCGATGCGCCAGTTCTTCTCGAAGCCGTAGCCGACCGTGGCGAAGCCCGCCCAGCCGGTATCGAAGTCCAAGCTGCCGCTCGAATTGCCGCCCCACCAGGACGAGCGAGCGGTTTCAGTGTCGATCACGACGTCGCTGAAATTGTTGCGTGAGAACAGGACCGACGTGTCGTCGATCCAGCTGGCACCGGCCTCGAGCCCGACGTACCAGCCTTGATGATGTGCGCTCGACTGCGATGCGGCGATCATTGAGATGCCGGCAACGGTGGCGAGCAGAATGCCTCTTGCCTTCATGGAATCTACCCCAGTGTGTGTTTTGGGCGCTGCGAGGAGGGAAAGCAGCGCCGCCCCAAATGAACGTTTGGCGGGGACTACGTAGCAGCGTGAGAATTCGCGTCAACGCGAAAATGCAGAAAAAATGCGGGAAAGATGCATTGCGGGGTCACCATGACGCATGGTGCGATACATCGCGCGCGGCATGCGCGCACAGCGTGCAGTTTGCCGACAGGAATCCGGTCCTATAGGGCTACCACTTTCGGCTAGGTCTGCCCTTAGGCCTTGAAAACAAACGCCCCGCGAGCGCGTCGCGGGGCTCCGGTTAACCATGTCTTCCGGCGCACCTAGTGCGCCGTCATCCTGTTTTTGCGCGCGAAGGACAGAAGCGTCTGCAGCACTGCGAGAACCTCGGCACGATGAATAAAGAGGATCGCGACGCTCGAAAGCCAGACGCCGCAAGCGAGCGCGAACAGCAAGCCGCCGTCGCCTTTGATCTCCACGCCGAGCGGTGTGAACAAGTGGAAGAAGATCGCGCCACTGATGATGACGAACGCCATGCCCGCGCCCCACATCCGGCCGCGCGGAACGAACAACAGCAAGAGTGCCGCGATGAGTTCGCTGAACCCGATGAACCAGCGGCCGAACGGCTCGAACAGCCCGATCCCCGACCAATCGCGCAACGTCGCGAAGATGAAGATGCTCTCTTCCGACCCTGTCCACTTGAAAAACAGCGACTGCACGAACACGAATGAAATGTAGAGCGACAGAACGAAGGCGACGATTGTCTGCTTGCGCATTGGCGGCATGAGAGTTCTCCTTATTCGGCTGAGGATTGACGGAAGCGGGCGTCGCGCGTGATGCGCTCGCCGTCGAGGGCGTCTTCGTCCCCCTGGAACAAGTCGCGGATGTTGACGGTCGACCGTTCGCCCAGCGCCTCGAAATGCGTGGCGAGCCAATGTTCGGTCGCCTGGCGTCCTTTGGCGAACAGCATGTCCAGGAATTCGTGCTCGGTATTGAGCTTGGACGAGGCGCCGAGCGCGGAGAGCGACATCTCGTCTTCGACCATGTGCACGAGCACGCGCCGGTAACCCGTGCCTTCGAGCCGGCCTTCGTCCATCAGTCGCGTGACGAAGTCGATCGTGCGCAGCTCGCGCAACAGCGACGCGTTGAACGTAATCTCGTTGAGCCGGTTCAGGATGTCGCGCGCCGTCCGCGGCACGCCGGGCCGGCGGATCGGGTTGATCTGCACGATCATCACGTCGTCGGCTTGTGCGTGCTCGAACAGCGGCCACAAAGGCGGGTTGCCCATGTAGCCTCCGTCCCAGTAGGGCACGCCGTCGATCGTCACCGCCTGGAACATGAACGGCAGGCATGCCGAGGCCAGGATATGATCGACGGTCAGCTCATCGCGGTTGAAGACTTTTGTGCGCCCGGTCTCGACGTTCGTCGCCGAGACGAACAGCTTCACTTGCGCTGCCCGCACCCGGTCAAAGTCGACGAACTTCTTCAAGATGTCGCGCAACGGGTTCAGGTTGAACGGATTGAGATCGTACGGGCTCGCGATCCGCGAAAGCACGTCGAACCAGACATAAGCCGGCGAGGAGTCGAGGCTCCACCCGCCGCGCAGCGCTTCGGCGGGCGAGCGGCGCAGCGGGGAGTACTTCCCGGCATCGCTGATCCCGTGCCAGAACCGGTTCAACGTATCGCGCGCTTGTTCGCGATCGCCCGAGGCCATGCCGTCGGCGAGCACCACCGCGTTCACTGCGCCGGCCGACGCGCCCGTAATACTGTCGATTTCGATCCGGGGATCCTCAAGCAGCCTGTCGAGTACGCCCCATGAAAAGGCGCCGTGCGAGCCGCCGCCTTGCAGCGCGAGGTTGAGGCGCCGCACGCCGCCGGTCGGCCGCTTGCGGGGCAGGGGAACGGTCTTGTTCATCGGCCGCGACCTTCGCTCGCGCGCGCCGCCATCCAAAGCCGTGCTTGTTCGCGACCCAGAATTTCGCTCCAGGTCGCGAGCGCCTCATCGACGCGAGGATTGGGCTTCCGATCGAACGCGCCGGCGAGCCAATAGTCGTTCCGCGCGCGTGCTTTGCTGAAGTATCGGATCATCGAGGATCTCCTTCGTTAATGTGCTGTCCAGCCGCCGTCGACGGGCAGCGCCGTACCGGTGATCGAGGCGGCCAAGTCGCTGGCAAGAAAGGCTGCGAGCGCGCCCATCTCTTCGACCGTCGCGAATTTCTTGTTCGGTTGATTGACGAGCAGAACGTCGCGGATGACCTTTTCGCGCGAGATGTTGTGCGCCTTCGCCTGATCGTCGATTTGCTTCTCGACCAGCGGCGTCCACACATATCCCGGGCAGATCGCGTTTGCGGTCACGTTGAACTCTGCGCCCTCAAGCGCTGTCACCTTCGTCAAGCCCACGACGCCATGCTTTGCCGCGACGTAAGCCGACTTGAACGGCGAGGCGACGAGGCCGTGCGCCGAGGCGACGTTGATGATGCGTCCGAACTTGCGCTCTTTCATTCCTTTGAAGGCGGTTTTCGTTGCATGGAACACAGCCGACAGATTGAGCGCCAGAATCGCGTTCCACTTCTCCGCCGGAAAGTCCTCGATCGGCGAGACGTGCTGGATGCCGGCGTTGTTGACCAGGATATCGACGCGGCCGAATTGACGTTCCGTCCGTGTGACCAAGCCTGCCGTCTCGGTCGGGTCCATCAGGTTTGCCGGATCGTACGTGATGCGCACGCCCGTCGCTTCCTCAAGCGCAACGCGCGTGCGCTTGACCTCGTCCATGTCGCCAAGCCCATTCAGCACAACGGCCGAGCCGGCCTCGGCGAGGGCCCGCGCAATGCCGAGCCCGATCCCGGAAGTCGACCCGGTCACGATCGCGACCTTGCCGGCCAGCATGCGCTGCATCTTGGTGTTTGTATCGAGCATTGGTGGGGTTCCCGTGTTGGCGATCTCTTCACCGCCCACACTGAAGGCTCCTGCGTCCCACCTGAAATGCCGATTGCCTCACAACTGCATAGTCTGAGGCTATTCTCACCTGGGACCGCGGGCGGCCGCGCCCGCTCTTGATCACGCTTTCAACACACAAGCGTTGGAACGTCGGCGAGAGCGGGCGCGGCCGCCCGCGGTCCCAGGAAAGTTAAGCCGCCTCGCTCATGGCGGATTTGGAAGGCATGCCCGGCGACCCCGTAATCAGGCGAACGCCCCGCTTGTAGGTGAAATAGCTCCACGCCCACCCGGTAGCGACGAAGAAGCGGTTGCGGAAGCCGATCAGGAAGTACACGTGCGCGACCGACCACAACACCCACGCGATCAGCCCCTTCAGCCGTACAAAGCCGAAATCGACCACAGCCTTCGAGTGCCCGATCGTCGCCAGGTTTCCATAGTCCGCATAACGGAACGCATCCGGCAGCGTCTTCTTCATCGCATGCGCGGCAACCAAGCGGCCGACATAGAGCCCAGCTTGCTTCGCCGCCGGCGCAACGCCGGGAAGCATCTTGCCGTCGGCGTCCTTGAAGGCAGCGGTGTCGCCGATCACGAACACGTCCTTCGCACCCGGCACCGAGAAGTCGCTGTTCACGATCACCCGCCCCGCGCGATCGCACGGCACCTTGAGCCACTCGCCTGCCGGAGAGGCGCGCACGCCCGCGGCCCAAACGACCGTCTTTGCTGGGATCGGCGCAGTTCCCAACATCACGCTGTCGGCCGAAATGTCTGTGACCGGCACGCCGAGCTTCACCTCGACGCCCATCGCCTCCAGCGCATGCTTTGCTTCTGCCGACAGCGTCTCCGGAAACGACGGCAGCAACCTCGGCCCCGCTTCGATCAGCAGGATCTTGGAGCAGTGCGGTGTAATCGAACGGAAATCCTTCGTGATCGACCGGCGCGCGAGCTCGGCAATTGCGCCTGCCATCTCGACGCCTGTGGGGCCGCCGCCGACGATGACGAACGTCAGCAGCGCATCGCGCTTAGCTTTGTCTTTTTCGACCTCCGCGCGTTCGAACGCGAGGAGAATCTTGGCCCGCACGCGCGTAGCGTCGTCGACCGTTTTGATGCCGGGAGCAACCGTCTCCCAGTGGTCCTTGCCGAAATAGCTGTGCCGCGCACCCGTGGCGATGATGAGATGATCGTAAGCGAGAACATGCCCGCCCGCGGTGCGCAATGTCTTTCCCGACGTGTCGACGCCAGTCACCTCGTCGAGAAGAACGCGCAGATTGGGCTGGTCGCGCAGGATGCTGCGGATCGGCTGCGCAATTTCGGCCGGCGACAGCGACGCCGTGGCCACCTGGTAGAGCAGCGGCTGAAACAGATGATAGTTGTGGCGGTCGACGATCGTTATGTCGACGTCTGCGTCCTTCAGCGCCTTCGCGGCCGACAAGCCGCCGAATCCGGCGCCCACGATGACGACGCGGGGCTTCATTGATGAGGGCTCCCTCTCGCGCATGGATATAGAGCGTGGATGCATCGCCGTCATCCCCGTTAACCGGGTTCTTTGATCTGAACGGTGACAGCCGCCGCAAGAGCCAACGCAACGCCGAGTGCGATAACCGTCTCGGTCCAACCGAACATGTCGAACACGATCCCGAGCGCCGCCGAACCGGCCAGTCCGCCGAGGTAGTACGACGCAAGGTAAATCCCGCTCGCCGCACCGCGCTCCGTCGTTGCGGTGCGGCTGACGTAACCGGTTGCCGCAGCCTGTGCGAAGAACGTGCCTACGGCGACGAGGACCAAACCGGCCATGATCGCAATCAGCTCTGGAACCAGCAGCAACGGCAGTCCGGCTCCGGCAACCGCGAACGAAGCCCAGAACGTAGGCCGCGCACCGTAGCGAACGGCGGCTGTACCGGCGAGCGGCGTCGTGAGCACCGACGGCAGGAACACGAAATAGACGAGACCGAGCGTCATCGGCGAGAGCGAAATCGGAGCCTGCGCCAGCACGAAGTTCACGTAGGTGAAGGTCGCGAGGAACACGAACAGGATGATGAAGCCGAGGAAGAACGCAGCTCTGAGCGAAGGGTTGCGAAAGTGCGCAGCCCAAGCCGCGAGAGGCGACTTCGACATCATGCCGCTCATCGGCGTCATCTTTTGGAGCGTAACGAAGACGAGCGCGGCACCCAAAAGGTTCAATCCGGCGAAAACGAAGAACGTGGCTTCCAGGCCCAGCGAACCGGCAAGCGACGCCGACATCAGACGCCCGAACAGGTTGCAGGCGACGTTGCCCGTCACGTAAGCGGCAAGCGCGCTCGCCACCTCGTCCGCGCTGTATTGTTCGGCGAGATAAGCCATCGTCAGCGTGAACGCGGAGGCCATGCAGACGCCCTGGGCGATACGCAACCATGTGAAGGTCGCAAGGTCGGGCATCGTGCCCAAAAGCGTCGTGGGTATCGCAAGCAAGGCGAGACTGACCCAGATCCCGCGCCGCCGGTTGATCTTCGAGGCAACGAACGCCATCACGAAGCCCGCCGCCGCCATACCGAGCGTGCTCGCGTTGACGGCAAATCCCATCTGCGCCGGTGTGACGCCGTAGGCCTTCGTGAGCGAGGGCAGAATCGCCTGCGCCGCAAACAGATCGACGAGCGTCAAAAAGCTGATGATGCCTATGACCGCCAGGCGGAAAGCAAGCGACGGCATGCCGGCAGTCGCAGAAGGCGCATCAAGCGTGGCAATGCGGGCCATTGAGAAACTCCTCGGTGAAAAAGACGGCGGCGTCCGCTGTGGGGTTAGCGGACGCCGCCTTTTCGGTACTCGCGCGTACGGGGGAGAGGGCCTTGGGGGGATTCGCGCGAGGACCTATTCGCTTACATGCCGCCTTCTTTCATCATCGGCGTCGGCACGATATCGGCGGAGATCAGCGTGACGGGCTTATTGGTGTTGTTGCGCCACCAGTGCGACAGGCTGCCGGCTTCGACCGCGACGTCGCCCGTCTTGTGCTCGATCGGAACCGTACAGGTGGAGCGGTATTCCGTGACGGCGCCGTCGACGACATAGATGTTCGCCGGGCGCTCGGCGTGACTGTGGTTCGGCACGATGCCGCCCGGCTGAATGACCAGTTTGCGCAGGCGCATCGTCTTGCCCGCAACATTGTATCCGTTGCCGAGGTCGATCGCGCCGATCACGTTGTCGGTGACGTCCTTCGGCATCGTCGCGACGGCAAGCGGGCTCGCGCCTTCCTTGCCCGCGGGACAATCGCCGGCCACGGCCGCCGGGGTTAGCGCAAATCCGCCGATCGCAAGCAAGCTCGCCGCCGACAGGGTCTTCAGGGACTTCGTAAGCATAGGGTTCTCCTTGAGGGTTCCAAGACTGACTGGGCCATAACCTCAGCGTCGCTTGTCACCATCGTCGAACCCGGTCACGAACGAAAATGCCGTTTGCCTGCCGATTGGATAGCCGCCCGCTATTGCGTTGTGATTGTGCTGTGACATCAGAAACGCGTAGTTTCCCTTCATGAAATCGCCGACTCTGACCGAAATTCTGGCCGATCTGCGCAGCAAGATCGGAGAACCGTACGCCTCGCTCAACGACGCCGTCATCAAGCGCATCGTCGAATCCGAAACCGCAACGCGCGCGCTGAAGGCCGGAGACGCATGTCCCGACTTCGCCTTGATGAATGCCGAAGGGCAGCTCGTGCGCCTGCAGGATCTGCTGCAGCACGGCCCGCTCGTGCTCAGCTTTTACCGCGGCGTGTGGTGTCCGTTCTGCTCAGCCGAGCTCGAGGCACTGCACGAGGCCGAACCGCGCATCAAGGCGGCAGGCGCGACGCTCGTCGCCGTGAGCCCTGAGGCGCGCGGCCTGCCGCTGCAGGTCAAGCGCGAACGCAAGTTCAACTTCGAAATTCTAAGCGATTTCGACAACGGCCTCGCGCTGACGTTCGGTCTCGTTCATCCCGTCACGCCGGAATTCGTCGATGTCTTTACGAAGGCGGGCACCGAGTTTCCGCTGATCTACGGCAACGACAGCTGGTTCTTGCCGTTGCCCGGAACCTTCATTGTGGGCGGCGATGGCGTGATCGTGCACGCCTACGTCAATCCTGAGTTTCGCGAGCGCCTCGATCCCGAATGTATTGTGGAGTTGCTTGCCGGGGTCGCAAAGAAATGACGCTCGACGACAAGCTCAAAGCGATCCGCGACGGGGCAAACCCGGCCGGCATGAAGCTCTACGACGACCTCATTGCACATCTGAGGGCGAGTGGCGCGCTCGACAACGTGGTGAGAGCCGGCGCGACCTTCCCCGATTTCGCTTTGCCGGACGCCGAAGGCAGGATCGTCACGCGCGCGGCGCTCCTCTCGCACGGTCCCGCCGTCATCGTGTTCGATCGCGGAGCGTGGTGTCCCTACTGCACGCTGGTACTATCCGAACTGGGAAAGCTCGCGCAGGCGTTGAAGGCCGCCGGTGCCACCGTCGTTGCCGTCACGCCCGAAGTCGGTGGCGGTGCTTCGCGTATCAAGGCGCAATGCGGCATCGATTTCGATGTGCTCACCGATATAGACAATGTGCTCGGGATGGAATGCGGGCTCGTGTTTCCTGTGCCCGACAACATCCGCCGTGCCTATTTGGAGAAGGGCATCGACCTGGAACGGATCAACGGAAACGACATGTGGTTGCTGCCCGCGCCGGCGACCTTCGTGGTCGCGAAGGATGCCACGGTCAGCCACACGTTCGTGGACATCGACTTCCGCTACCGCGTGGAACCCGCGGAAATCCTCAAGGCCGTGCAAGCGCTGCGCTGAGAAACGCCGGTCCCTATTTGCGCCGAATCGGGCGTTGCACCATCCTCGCTGCGTGATTCGCGAGAGGACCGACCATGGCAAGCCCGACCGATTTCGCGCTGAAGCACAGCGTAGCTACCGCCTGTGCGATACCGGCCACCGTTGCCGCAAACTGGTACCTTGAAACGCTGAGCCCCGCGGGCATCGCGCTCGTGTTCATCCTGTTCATGGCGGTGTTCAACGGCATCGCTGTCTTCGTATCGGCGCGCAAGAGCCAAGAAGAGTAGCGCAGCGCCCATGCGCATCGCTCTGATCCTTGGCGCTGTCGTTGCCGTGCTGGCGATCGCGTCGCTGTTTCTTCTCGGATCGGAACTCCCGGCGGATTTTCCGCGCGATCAAGTCACAATGTCGGCGCCCAAGCCCGAGGCACCACCTCCGGCGAGCGAAGCGGTGCCCGAGCCCGCCGACCTCGAAGCAATCGAGCCGGCTTCAGGTCCCGAATACACCGGAACGAAAGACCCGCCGCCGGCCGCACACGACCCGGAACCGGAGCCGCTTCCGCCGGCTGCCGCCGGCGATCCGCCGGTCTCGGCGGCGCTCCCAAAGAAGAACGGCCACAGCGGCGCGAAGGTGTTGAGCTATTTCCAGCAGTCGATCACCACGCTCGACACGAAGCGCGCGTTCGGCTTCGTCCTCTTACCCAGGGCCGCCGTGACGGACGAGGAAAAGCGTAGCCACAAAGCGTTCTGCGAGATCATGCTCGCGTCGATGGACTACATGTCGCCGGGCGCCGTGGCCGCATCCGCGCCGTCCAAAGTGCTGGCGACCTACTGGCCGATCGTCATCGGCCGTGATGCCGTCGAAATTGCAGCAGCGTTTTCCGCGCGCGACTGCAACGACCTGATCGCCTGGTACGATCACGCGCTCGCCCGCAAGCTCGCCGCCAATGCCGGCGTCGCCGATCTGTCCGGCCCGCTTCTCATCACCTGGCCCTCGGGCGAGGCCGCCGACGCCGTGCGCGATCCGTTGATTGTCGACTTCTCGAAAGCCGATCACGTTCGCGCGACGAAGGCGCTGCAATACTGGTTCCGACAACTGAAGAGCCGCCCCGAGCTTTGGACGAACCGCATCCGCGAAGGCACGATCCGCGCCGAACTCGCCGACGCCGTGAACGACACCGCCGGCGTTGTGCTCGCCGTGATGTCGGGCAAGTGGGAGAGCCTGAAGACGGTTGCGAACCCTTAGGCGTTCAGATCCTCGCGCCGCACGCCGTCGAACCCCAGGATGAAATCCGCACCGTAAGCGAGGCTCGGCGTCTGAAACCCTGCCTTCACCTCGCCGTCGGCGGCGCGCCTGGCGATCGCAAGTCCCGTCGCCGCTGTCAGCGTATAGCCTTCCGGCGTACGCAGCCGCGAGCGCACCGTATCGCCCTTCGCATTGCGCGCGACGGCGATCAGGATAGCCTCGCCCTTGCGCCGCTGCTCGTCGGTGGGGCCTTCGGGCTGCTTGTCGATCTGCCGCTTCAAGATCGTCTGCATGAACGGCAGTCCCAAAAACGCCTTCAACAGGAACGGCATCTTCATCATCCGCGCGATCTGCGGCGAAGACTCGAAGTGCACCTCGATGTTCGGGATCTTGGTCGAGTGATAGGCCGTCGACACGTCGCCCCAGGGCATCGCTATCGTGGGCTTCGTTCCGCTCCCGAAATCGATCAAGTCTTCGTTCGCGCCCTCAAGCTGTTCGATTTCGCCATTCCGCCGCACGAACGTGCCCTTCGCAATCCCCTCGACCCCGGTCTTCGCCGTGCCGCGAGACATGTGACCAAGCCCGCCGATATAGAGCTTCAAGTCCTCTGCATCCGGCAGGCGCCGCGCCACATGCGCCGCCAAGCAATCCGACGGCACGACGTCGAACCCGACGCCCGGCAGCAACATCACGCCGGCTTTTTTCGCCTCCGCATCGCGCGCGGCCAACGCCTCGAAAACGGCGATCTCGCCGGTGATGTCCAGGTAGTGCGTCTTCGTGCGAATGCACGCATCAGCCATCGGCTGCGACGTGGCCGAGAACGGCCCCGCGATATGCAGCACCACGGCGACCTCGTTCAGCGCCTTGTCGAGCTTCTCCGTCTCGTTGAGATAGAACGCCCGCCACTCAAGCCCAAGCTCGTCGGCGAGCGGCTGGACCTTCTCGACGCTGCGTCCGGCCAGAATGGGCGTAAGCCCCATCTGCTTCGCCGTGCGCGCGGTGAGCTTTCCCGTGTAACCGGTTGCGCCGTAGATCAGAATCTTCCCCGCTCGCGACATGACGTTCTCCCTTTGTCACGGCGTTATACCTGCACAGGCGACGAACACAACGCCCGATGCAAGCGCCGCGTGTGCGGGTCGTGATTTGACAGTTCGTCGATTATTGTCAAATCTGTCGCCATGGATCCGAAGCACGCCATCCTGCGCGCGGCGCAAGTCGTTTTCGCCCGCCACGGGTTTCGTCAGACCTCGATGGCGATGGTGGCCGACGAGGCGCAGTTGACACGCCAGGCGCTCTACCACCATTTCGATTCCAAAGAGGCGCTGTTCGCAGCCCTGGTCGATCTGCTGCAGGAAGACGGCGTCGCCGCCGCCAGGCAAGCCGCCGCGCAAGGCGGGCGCGATGCCGCCGGCGCCGTCGCCCGGATCGTCGCCGCCTATCACGCAAGCCTGGTCGCAAGCGTCGCCGGTTCGCCCTACACGGCCGAACTGATCGACGAGAGCAGCCGCCAATGCGGCGCCGCGATCTCGGCTCACGCCAAGCGCTTCGAGAAAGTTCTAGAGACCGCGATCGCAGGGCTCTCGCGCGCGGGCGGCTTGACGCTGCGCGGGATCGGCGCGCGCGAACTCGCCGAAATGATCGCCGTCGCCGCCAAGGGCGTGAAGGTCGCCTACGCCGCCGAAGGCGAGGCGGCCTACGGACAGGCTCTGAAACGTATCGTCGAATTGATTTGTGCCGGCGCGGGCGCCTTGCCCGCTAAGGCGCCGCAACGCATGGGGACAGCAAGGAGACTAAGCCGATGATCACAATCAACGTGAACGGCACACCGCATTCGGTGGAGGCCGAAGATGGTATGCCGCTACTCTGGGTGCTGCGCGACGTACTCAACATGACGGGCACGAAGTACGGGTGCGGCGTCGGCTCTTGCGGGGCCTGTACGGTGCTTATCGACGGCGCCGCCACGCGCAGCTGTTCGTTTCCTGCAGCGCTTGCAGCGAACAAGAACATCACCACGATCGAAGGTCTGAAGACCGGCGACACGCTGCACAAGGTCCAGCAAGCCTGGATCGAGGCGCAGGCGCCGCAATGCGGCTTCTGCCAGTCGGGCCAGATCATGGCAGCCGTCGCGCTTCTGAAAGAGAAGCCGCAGCCTACCGACGCCGACATCGACGCAGCGATGACGAACATCTGCCGCTGCGGCGCCTATTCCCAAATCCGCGCGGCGATCCACGCCGCCGCCAAAGTATAAGGAGACGCACCATGGTTTCTCGCAGATTGGTGATCTTCGGCGGCGCGGCGGCCGCAGGTGGCTTGGCCGTCGGCTACGCGCTGATGCCGTTCAACACTGCGGACCGTGCCAAGGGCATGATCGCAAAAGAAGGCTCGACCCCGCTCTCCGCATGGGTTCGCATCGGCAGCGACAACTCGGTCACGGTCATCGTCCCGCACTCGGAAATGGGGCAGGGCGTCCACACCTCGATGCCGATGATGCTGGCCGAGGAGCTCGACGCCGACTGGTCGCTCGTGCGCATGGAGCAGGCCCCTGCCGACATGGCCTTCGCGAACGGAGCGCTCGCGCGCGAGTATCTGCGCGGCGACCTGTCGATCCCAAGCTGGATGTCCGGCGTGGCCGAATTCGGCGCACGCAAGACGGCCGAGTTCATGAACCTGCAGATTACCGGCGGCTCGACCGCAGTCCGCATGACCGGTGTGCGCGGCATGCGCATGGCGGGCGCGACGGCGAAGTGGATGCTCGTGAAAGCCGCCGCGACGGCGTGGGGCGTTCCCGAAGGCGAAGTCGTTGCCAAGCAAAGCAAGCTCAGCCACGCGTCTGGCAAGTCGGCGACCTACGGTGAAATGGCAGCGGCTGCGGCGGCTTACGATCCGCCGGTCGACGTACCGCTGAAGGCCAAGAAGGATTACACGATCGTCGGCCAACCGGTCGCGCGCTTCGACATCC
>CAZYGK010000014.1:0-43390 GCA_964647355.1 uncultured Flavobacteriaceae bacterium
TCGATCCGGCGGCCTACTTGTTCAGCCCGCGGCGAGCGTTTGCGGAACTCGGCCGACAACCAACGCGAGCCGTGCAGTTGCGGTACTCGGCAGCGTCGTACTTGCACGCGATCAAGCATGCCTTCTTGAAACTCGCCAAAGCGAACTGGGCCAAGAGCGACAAAAGCCAGCCGGCGCCGGTGCGATACCCCAAAGGGACGCCCGCGGCAACCTGGCTGGCTCAATTTGGAGTCGTCTATTGGCATCCGCACCAACTGCGGCACTCACGCGCAACGATCACGCGCAAGCGGCACAAGTTAGAGGGTGCTCAAGCGCTCCTTGGCAACACGATCGAAGCAACGCAAATCTACGCCGAAAAGTCATTGGAGCTTGCCGTCCGCATTGCGGATGAGGACGGGTAGCCGGACCTCGTGCGATTGCGCGTGCAGGCCGTGCAAGTCGCTGTCGCGTTCGACGACTGTAGCGAACACCCTGGCCTGGCTGATCGGCAGGCACTCGGCCAAGACGACTTCTGGTTTGTCGCCCCGCCTCCCGATCACCCTGCAAAACTCCTCCCGCTCCGGCACGACTTCGACGACCTCGACTTCGCGCATGCTGCCAAAGTAAAAGCTCCGCTCCTCGCCGATTTTCAGATCCTCACCAGTCAGCAACCAGCGCGAACGCCGCAACCGCGGGTCCATGGCCCGGGTCTCGGGTTCGAGCTCCGCCTCCTCGCAATCACGGATCGCGTCGACGCGGAGCAGCCGTTCGTCATACCGCAGCCGCACGCCGCGGTAGTTGGCCGCGGGGTAGAGGAAGCGGATCGCACGGCCGAGCAGGGCGGACGGGTGCAAGAGGCGAGCGGCGGTGGCAGGACGAGCGGCGGACGCGCAAGACGCGGCAGACTGAGCAACACGACGCATGGGAGGAATCCCCACAGTCGCCCGATCAGCGGCACTGGCAGAGGCCAGCGGCGGGCACCGGCCGGGCGCCTGCCCGGGGGTGGTCAGTAAGACTCCGGGCGAATTTAATCGCGGCGGCCAGCCATGCAAGAGAAAAAATCGGCCGGCCGAACAGGTTATGTACTGGCCTTTTTTCGCCGCGCTTTCGCCGATTTTTGAGCCGCGCGCACTTCACGCGGCTCATCAGCCGACGCGATCAACAGCAATTCCGCCGGCACCCCAATCGCTGCTGCAATTTTCCCCAGCGTGTCAAGCCACACTGGGTCTGTCGTTTGCTCCCAATCAATCAGAGTCGATGGCGCGATACCGGCCCGCTCCGCGACCTGCGCAATCGTGAGCCCGGCCTCGCCGCGAAAATGCCGCAGCCGCCAGCCCAGCCCGCCGTCGATCGCTTTGGGCGGTCGCCCGCGCTTGCGCGGCGCGTCGGATTCGATTTTCTGCGGCATCGCGCCTCCAAAAAAAGCCGCCCGCGCCCCTGCTTCCGCAATGCGGCCGGTTTGCGAGGCCGGAGAGGCGCGGGCTAGGGTGCGGGTCTACCAGCGGTAGTGCTGGCCGTTGGTGGCGACGTACAGATCGCACGTCGCCTGCTTGCCGTCGATGATCTCGGCGGCGATCTCCTCGGCGATGTTCGCCGGCAGCGAGTCAGCGGACAGCGGACGCCAGGCGTGACCGACGCCGCTCCGGTCGTGCTGGATCGCCACGCCGCAGACCGTCGCTTGATTGATCGTCTTCATTTTGCTTTCCCTTGCGGCCTTGCGGCCGCGGCTCCGACTCACTCAGTCGGCGAGCGTGACAGGCGACTTGCTTGCCACGGCATGTATTTTATCGTCCGATCCGGGGAATGCAATAATAAAAACCGGAAATAACGAGAAAATACTCAGCGGCCAAAACCTCAAAAACCCGCCAAAAAATGTGCACGCCTAGCCGGTCGGTCTATAGCTCGGCCGGCACCTAGAAAATGGGCCTCCCCCCTGCCAGTTTGGCAGGTTTCGGGTCTGCCAAGTTGGCATTCAGCGCGTCGCACTACCGACCAACATCGACTGACCCCAGCGATCTAGCTCACCGTCCCAGAGCACAGCAAATCCTAGCGCTCGCAGCTCGTCTGCAGTCCACAAAGAGCGGTGCGTCTCGTGCGTGTTGCCGTGTGCAGCGCCTTGGGCGAACCAGATCGCAGGCGTCACTACCAACAGCACGCCGCTTGGCGCTAGGGCGCCACGTAGTTGGGCCAACAGCGCCTCACCCTCTGAGTGGTCAAAGTGCTCAAGCGCATCGAGTAGCAGAATCGCATCCCAAGTGCGGTCATTCCTGGCAACCCAGTCCCTTAGATCGCAACAGTAGACCGCGTCGTATAGGTGCCACGCTGGGTTACGGTAGGCAGAGAAAGCCTCGACTGCCTCAATGCGAGTCCGCCAGGGTTGCACCCCTGCATCCAGCCATTGGCGGATAGCAGCAGCAGCCCAACCGAATCCGCAGCCGAGGTCAAGGACGGTCTGCGGTCGGCGCGCAAGAAGTTCAGAGACTACGTAGGGGACGACTGAAGAGCTGCCGATTGGCATCGTGCGATCTCCTGCAAATACGCTTCCCACTGCTCGGCCGACGCCGCCGCGGTCATCGACTGCACGACTTGCCGGGCATGCTCAACCATGAGTTTTCGACTGGGCGCCAGCGCTAGGCGCACGGCAGCCGCCAGGTCGCTCGGGCTCGCATTGAGCGCAATCGGCACGCACAGCGGACCATGCTTGGCCTCTAGCCCAGGCAGGAAGCCGACGCGGGTAGCGACCAGCGGCAGGCCCACAGCGAGCATTTCCAGGTTCGACAGGCAAAAGCCTTCGGAGGCCGAAGCGCACATGCCAACGTCCAGGGCGCCATAGACTTCGCCAACGTGCTCAGTCGGCGGAAGGAACAGGGCGTCCGGGCAATGCCGCCTGATTCGCTCGGCTTGTTTTGGGTCGTACTGCGGGCCCACAAAGACCGCGCGCCATTTTCGGCCCGGGTCGGTTTGGCGCAGGGCTTCCACGGCTCGCGCAATCGCCAGCGGCCGCTTTTCTTCGCTGAGCCGGCCGACGTAGCCGATCGCAATTTGATCGGTTGGCAGGCCCCAGGCGCGCCGCATGGTCGCCCGATCGCGCCCACCAAACAGACGCTCCGGCTGGAACCCGTTGGGGATCACGTTCACTTGGCAGCCGGGTCCAAAGCTCGCCGCAGCAACCGAGGACACTGCCGCAAAATGCGTGGCGCCAGGCGCAGCAGACCGCAGCATATCCCGCGTCCAGCGGTGTTCCGGCCCGCCGTGCGAGACAAGGACGACGGGCCGCTTGTAGCCACGCACGAGCGATGGTAGCTGCGGAAGGCCCCAGGCAATCAGAGTGTCCGAAGTTCGCAGCAACCAGGCCAGCGATTCGCTGCCAGTGCTCAGCGTGGCGTATGGCGCCAGGGCGGCGACCATTTGCTCTTCTTGCGATTGTGGGTTCGCCAGCCAGACGCGCCAGTCGATCTGCTGACGGTCCGTGTGCGTCACGAGGGCCTGCAGCCAGCGTTCCACCCCGCCCACAAGCAGATTCGGCGTAAGGAATCCCACACACAGCGGCGCCGTGCTCAGCCGGTAGCCCGTATAGTCCGGCACGTAGCCGACCGCGCGAAAACCCTCCCGTTGCTTGTGGCCGAGCGAACTCGTCTCACCGATGTGGCGCCCGAGGCTCGGGTAATGCGAATAGAAGTGCAGTCCTTGTTGCGCGACCGCCAGGCCCACCCGCTGATCGGTCGCGTCGCGCAGCTCGCGGCCGATCCAGTCGCCGCCCAGTTGGGCCACGATCCGCGCGAGGACCGCCCGCGGAAAGCACCAGGCCAGCGCGCCCCAGGTGTTCGCGGCCCGGGTCGTTGGATGCCAGCCCGCCGTGCGAGTGCTTGGCCCCAGGTTGTGCAGCGGCGAATAGAGGGACAGGCAGCCGATCTTGGGCAGCGTCCGCGTCGCGTGCGCCAGCGCCGCCGCCGCCGAGTCGCCCAACTCGACGTCGTCCTCGCAGAGCAGCAGCCAAGGCGCGTCGGTTTCCTCCAGCAGCGATTTTGCCGCCGTCAGCCAGTTGCCCAGGCAACCGAGTTTGCGCGTGTGCATCACGCCGTCGACGTCGGTCAAACCGTCGATTTCGCCGGCCAACGCACTACGCGGCTCGGCAAACACGCGCACCAACTGGGAGAATCCAGCCCGCCGCAGACCGCTCAGCGTCTCCCGCAGCGTCGTCCGCGGCCGGGGCGCGGTGATCACCGCGATCGCCAGTGCGCCAGGCTCCAGCGGATCCACCACCAGGCCCGGTCGATCGACGCCGCCGACCGGCCAGCCGCCGGCGTAGAGGATCTGTTCCGCGCCGCTGATCCGCCGCGCGAACCGCGAGCCCAGCGGCTCCGCGCAGTCTTTCGCGGCCACCTGGCTGACCAGCTCGCAAAAGCACCCGCACGGCGTGCAGCGATCGCTGGCCGGCTCGCGGCGCGGGCAGGCATCGCACGTCGCGCGACGCAGCGCCCGTTCCTCCGGCGACGTCCGCACCGCGCCGCCCGAAAGCGCCGCACCAATCGTATCGCCGATCGCGCTCAACAGCCCGCCCGCCTGCGTGGCCAACGGCGGAAGAGTCAGCCGCCGCGGCCGACCGGGCTCGGCGGGCAGTTGTGCGATTGGCGGATCCCGCTCCGCACAGGGCGTGCAAGGGGCTGCGGTCGGGGCGTGGGCTGGGAGCGGGGCGGCGGGATTGCGGCAACTGGCGATGACGGCGCGCGGCGCGGTCCGTCCGCAGCGGACGCAGCGGACCCCGCGCGGCGCGGCGACGAATTCGCAGCGGACTGCGGGCATCAGGGGATTTCCAAAAGCAGCGTGGTGGGCAGCGTTCCGTTGCAGGGGCGCGGCGCACTGCCTGTGAACGTCTCGGCGACTTTGGTCACGGTGAATTGGCCGCGGCAACTATCGGTTCCGTCAAACTCAGGCCCGTCGTAGTACGCGCCCAGCACCGACGTCGGTCCGCCGCCGCCCGCTTGATAGCCCAGCACGACGTTCACGCGATAGAAACAACGGCCAGGCGTGGCCGCAGGCAGAATCGCGGCGGAGACGTGCAGGCGGTATTGATACACGCCGAAGGCCGTCGATTGACACCACGCTTCCTCGAACCCCCAGCAGCAGGCCCAGAGCCCGCCATTGCAGGCGTAAAACCATGTCCCGTGCGGCGAGGAGATGTGATCCAGCGCGTACGTCGCCGCGACCTCATTGCAGCGCGTGCAGTCGGCGTCCGTCCAGCCTGCACCAATGGTCACATATGCGGTGATTGGCAGCAGGTCGTCCGGGCAGCAATTCGTCGAGCAATCCGGCACGAAGCCGAGGCACTCGACGCAGTCCTCGGACGTCGCGCGCCAGACGTGCACGTCGGCGAAGCGGACGTCGGTCGCCGCGCTGCCGGTGCCGATGGCGACGACCGTCATCGTGCCCGGACCGGTCACGTTCCCGCTGGAATAGCGATCGACGCCCGAGCCGGTGAGCTGCGCGGTGAGCCAGGCCGTCCCGCAGGCGCGGAAGCGGTAGTACTGACCGGGGACCGTGTCCACGTAGGTCGTGTGGACGATCGTGTCGCTGCCGCCGCTGCGCACGCCGACGCGCAGGAATCCGCCGCTGCCGACCTCCCACTCGGCGAACTTGTAGTTGTCCGCGTCGTCGTAGGCGGGCATCAGGCGGATGCGGTCGCCTTCCGCGCCGGTGCAGACCGCCTCGACCATCTTGGCGCTGTAGGCGACGTACATGCCGTTGGGTTTGGCGATCGCGTGGGCGGAGCCGATCGTCGCGCGGTGCGAGGTGATCTCCCAGTCGCCGGCGATCTCTTCCCAGTCGTCGCCCAGGTCGGTCGAGTCGGCGCGGTCCCAGCGCTCGGCGAACACGCCGCACGGCTCGCCCGACGGGCACGGGCAGCAGTTACCCGAGCCGGGCGGGACGACGACGAGCGACTCAGTGCAGTGCAGGTCCCCGTAGGTGACGGGCTCGAAGTAGGTGTGATCCGGGTCGTCGTCGGGCGTCACGCAGAGCGGTGTCGTCGTCGTGCTGTAGGTGCTGCCGCGCGCTGCATCGTAGACGTATTTTTGCTGGCAGTCGTTCGTTCCGTCCGCGCTGAGCAGCAGCATGGCCATCACGACAGAGTCGTCGCTGACCTGCTTCAGCTTCACGACGACGCCGCCCCCGCGAAGCTCGGCCTCCGCGTAGACGGTGTTGCCGAGCCACGCGAAACTGCTCGACCGATAGGTGCAATAACCGGTGAGGTTGTCGTACGAAAACCATTGGACCGTGACGCCGAACGTGCAGAGACCCGGGTCCGCGCGAAAGCCGAGCAGGTAGGATTGCGCGGCGTTGCCGTTCAGGCAGGCGGTGCACGGGCAGGTCGTTGTCACGCCCGACGAACCGCACTCGGTGCCGCAGCCGCCGATGTTCCACTTGGTTTGCATCGCGCGGCCTCTAGCTGCTGGACTGCGCGCACTTGGCCGCGTGGAAGTACCAAGCGTCGCCGTTCCAGCTCGCTACGCCTGGCGTGCCGGCCACGACCGTGTCACCCGGGTCTTGCAGTTCCCAGGCGCTGACGGTGATATCTTCACCCGAGTCTGTCTCGGCAAGAACCGCCCCGCGATACACGCTGAATCCAGCCGTCGCACCGTAGAGCAGATCGTCGTTGAGCACGCCGATGCAAAAGCTGATCCGCGGGACCGGCAGAATCCACCATTGGCCGTTGACCCAGAACAGTTCGACTTGCTCGTCCTCTTCGATGTACTCTTCCCGCAAATGCCGGGCTAAAACGTACTTGGACGGCCAGGGTTCTTCCGTAAGTTGCGTTTGGCCTGTACCTGCGGGATAACTGCGGTCATCGAACTGCACCACGTAGGTGTCCGCGGGCGAACTCGGGTAGGTCGGATAGTCCGCGTTGGTCGTCGTGTGACCGAACCGGATTTCCTTGACGGTCGCCGGTGTGTGCAGGCGGCGCTCTACGAGGCGGCGCAGGTTTTCGAGTTGCCGCGCAAGGGCGTCATGGTCCGCTTTGAGCTTGCGGATTGAGGATTCGTCAAAAGTCCAAGTTTCCCTAGCCACTCAGCACCATGCACATTCAATGCCCGTACTGCGGCAACGCGATGCTCAACGATCCGTCGCTTGCCGGTCTGCTTGTCCAGTGCCCGCACTGCACCGGGCAGTTGCAAATGCCAGGGCAGCCAGTTGCGCCCGTTTTTCAATCCGCTGCACCGCAACGCACATGGCGTTCGCACAACCCTCCCAAAAGTCCAGGCGTTGCAGCGGTACTCAGCTTTCTTTGGTGTGGACTCGGCCAGATTTACAACGGCGACATTGGCAAAGGCATCATGTTCTTGATCTTCTCGCTCGTTGCTGCCGCCCTGTGCTTCCTGTTGATCGGGTTTGTCTTGGTGCCTCTGCTCTGGCTTTGGTCAATCATCGACGCCTACAACTGCGCCGACGCCCACAACCGCCGCTACTCGCGCTAGACCACGTCCGCCGTCGTGATCGTCATCGACTCTTGCAGCGTCAGCGTCGTGACCGTCACGGCTTCCTTGTTCCGCTTCCACGTTGCGTTGCGGTGCAGGTTCAGCGTGCTGACCGTGCGGGCCGCACCGCTCTTGGATTCGTCCAGCGTGCCGCCCTTGGCGTTGAGCGTGGTGATCGTGCCGGTCGATTTGGTGACCAACTCGCCGGAGTAGAGATTGATCGTCGTGATCGCGCCGGTCTCTTCGGTCAGTACGTTGCCGCCGTAGATGTCCAGCGTCGTCAGCGCGCAGCGGACCGTCAGGCTGCCGTCGTAGTTCTGGGCCGTCGTGCCGGTCACGCCCGCACCGAGGACCAACGAGCCGCCCATACAACGAGCCGTGGCGACGGTCGAAGTCTCGCCGTGCTTGAACGCCACGCCGACGTCGCCGGCCTCCACGGTGAGCACCGTGATTCCCGAGCCCTTGAGGTACAGGCCGCGATAGCCGTCGCTGCCGGTCGCCGCCTTGCGAACCACCACCGGAATCGCGCTGGCGCCGATGTCGATGTAGGCGACCCCCGCGCCGCTGAACTCGAACCGCGTGCAGGCAAATTGCAGGTAGCCGAGCGTGGCGCTGCCGATAGTCTGCAAATAGCCGTCCTCGACGATCACGGCGCCCAACGTCACCGCCGACTGATTGAGCGAACCGGTGATCGCGTAGCTGCCCGCGGGAATGCGAACGTTGTCGGCAGCCACCGGCACGCCCGAAGGCGACCAGTTGGCCGCCACGCCCCAGTCGCCTTCGCTGCCGCTTGTCGTTCCGACCCAAGTCTTATTGGCCACGGTTCACCTACAGTTCGCCTACAGTTTGAGTTTGCCGAAGTCGAGTTCTTCCAACTCGCGGTACGTCAGATAGACCGGCGGCTTGCCCAATTCGAGCGGCTGCCCGTCGCCGTCCAAGAGCACCGGCTCGTCGATCGGCACTTCGTCGGCATCGACCAAGCGCCGCACTTCCGGCCGACCTGGAATCAAGTCGCCGCTGGAAATGGTGTCGCCCTTGCCGTCGGGATCGCCGAACGTCGCCCGCGCACAAACGCCACGGTCCAGGATTTCCGGGTTCCAACCGAGCGGATTGACGTGGATTTCGATTTCAATCCGCCAGTGCTTAACGTCGTTCTCGATTTGGAAGCTGCCGCCGTAGTTCACGAGTTTGGCGCGATGCTTCCGCCAGACCTCTTGCCGCAGGTTGTACTTGGGCTTGCTCAGCGTGTAGTCGCGCTCGTTGATCCGACCGATCCAAGCATCCGTCGCCCCGCTGTCCCAGTGCTTCTTGCGCTTCACGATCCGCACGACGCGGATGTGGATTTCCTTCTCGCGCGGCGGATCGAACGGCACGAACGCGCTGTTGGTCTCCGGCCCCTCGCTGCCGACGCGCCGCAGTTGCGCGGCCTGCCCCACGAACCCGTCCAGGTAGATCGCCTTTTCGACGGGCACCATCAGCGCCGTATGGCTGATGTCGATTTCATCCCGCCACTTCAGCGGGTCGTCGGTGAGGTTGCCGTCCTCGTCTTGCTTTTTGTCGTCGTCGTCGTGCAGGGTCTTGTAGTGACAGGTGACCTGCCAGACGAAAGCGCTCTTGCTGTCGCGGACCGGCTGAATCGAGTGCAGCAGTGCGCCGCCGTCGAAATCATTTCCGTAGACGTACGGAAAACCGATCCAGGGCCCGTTCGCCGCGAAGTAGGCCAGGATTTGCTGGGCCTGGTCCAGTGCGTTGTTGGTGATGACGCGATAGATCGCGTCGTACTGGCGCTGCAGCCTGCGCTGCTTCTGCTCGCCGGAAATGCTGCCCGTCGAACCGGACCACGACAGTTCGCAGGAAGTTACGCTCACAGCGAAACCTCCCTGACGGTGATCGGCGCTTCGGCGTTGGCAAGTTCTTCGTGGATGCGCCGCAGCAACTCGGCCTGCTTCTTCTGCTGCTCCAATTGCAACCGCGCCACTTCCAGTTGCCGGACTTGCTCGTTGCGGGCGCTCAGGACCGCCGAAAAGCCTTCGCTGGAAAAACGAGTCGCCGCGCCCACCTTGGGCATTTGCAGCCGATCAAAGTTGGTCTTGATCTCGGTCGCCCGCAGCAACTCGGCTTCGGCCTTGGCCACCGCGCGCGAGTAGGTCTCCCAATTGATCGCGCCCACGTCCAACAGTTGATTGAAGTCGCGCAAGTCATCGCCGAACTTCTCGAAAGGACTGCGGAGGGATTGCTCTAGCGAGTCGCCTTGGCGTTGCAGGGCTTCCATTTGCCGCTGCATTTCCTGCTGCTGTTCGGTCGCCGCGGCGGTTGCTTCGGTGGCTTGGTTGGTGAAGTCCGCGAGCGTCTTTTGCGAAAGGGCAGCACTGGCCGCAGCGGCGCTCGCATCCTCCGTAGAGCCAGTCAGCCACAAATAGGCGTCCGCGCACGCCTGCAAGAACTGCACGACCTTTTCCAGCAGCGGCAGCAACAATTGACCGAGGCGCTCGGCCAATTGCGCCACCGAATCCTTGAGCGTGCTCCAGCGCCCAGCCAGCGTCCGCGACTGCTCCTCCATCATTCCGGCGAACATGCCGCCTTCGCCCGTCATGTCGGCGAACGCTTGGCGCAAGTTGTCGAAGCCAACCTGACCGGTTTCAACCATCTTGCGAACTTCGGCTTCGGTGACTCCGAACTGACTGGCCAATTCCTTGATGAACGGGATGCCGCGCCCCGTCATCTGGTTGATGTCCTCCATGAACAGCCGGCCCTGCACGCGGGCCTTGCCGTAGATTTCAGATAGCTCGGTGAGCGGAATGCCCATGCCCGAGGCGACGTCGCCGAGCGCTCGCAGCGTCGGAATCAACTCTTCGCTGCCGGTCCCGAACGCGATGAGCTTTTGGCCGGCCTCACGCAGCTCGGGAAACTCGAACGGCGTTTCAGCGGCGAACTGCTTGAGCGCACCTAGCACCTGCTGCGCCTCTTCCGCCGAGCCGAGTAGCACCTTGAAGCTGATCGCCGCCGTCTGCGATTCCGCCGCGAGTTTCACGCCCCAGCCCGCGAACGCAGCGCCAGCTGCCGCCGCAGCCAGCCCGATCGATTGCAACGACGGCAGCATGCCGGCCAGACCGCCGCCCGCACCGCCGCTGCCGATGCTGTTGATCGAACCGGAGAACTTCTGCG
Organism: uncultured Flavobacteriaceae bacterium; assembly: GCA_964647355.1. Taxonomy (GTDB): domain Bacteria; phylum Pseudomonadota; class Alphaproteobacteria; order Micropepsales; family Micropepsaceae; genus SZUA-430. The sequence continues at coordinate 10,617 of CAZYGK010000014.1, forward strand.
CTTCGGCCGCGGCGATCTTGAAGCCGCGTTCCAGGTCGGCCGTCGCCACGCCGAGTTTGATTGCCAGGTCGGCGATTTTCACGGCCATGCTACGCTGCCTCTGCCTGCTGCGACTGCGATTCGGCTGATTGCCGGAGGTGTTCTTCCGTTCGCCGGATCACGTCCAGCGCATCGCTCGGCGAAATCTCTTCCTCGAAATACGGCCACAGCGGCTTGGGCGGCTCCGGTCGTGTTTCGCCTTCCGGCACAGGCAACAACTGCGCGAGCAGCCGCAGCCGGAAAACTTCCATCCGCAAGTCGTCGCGGAGCGGACCCCAAGGATTGCGTTCGGCGTAAGCGACCCAATCCAAGAACTGCTCGTAGCTCAACTCCGCCAGCAAGTAGTCCGGGTGTGCGTAGCCAAGGTGCGCTGCCAGGGAAAAGGCGAACTCCCAATCCGGGCAGCGCTCTATTCCCCCAGCGCCGTCTCCAGCGCTGCGGGCTTGCCTCCGCTCTCGCCGTCGCCGCCTTTACTGCCGGCCGCCAGCCCGTTGAGTCGCATCGCCTCGCCGGCGAGTTGCGTCAGTGCCGGCAGGGGCATTCCCTTGAGCACGTCGCGGGCCGGCTCGCCGTGCTTGACCAGCAGCGATTGGCCGTCGTCCTCGACAATCGAGTTGGCCAACAGCGAAGCGTAGGCGTCAACCAGGTCGTCCGCGTTGAGCGGTGCGCCGGCTTCATCCTTGGGGATGCTGTTGAGCTTCTTGCCCAGCGCGATCGCGGCGACCGCCCCGAGCTTTTGCAGGCGGACCGTGCCGCTGAGCGCTTCGCATTCGACTTCGATGGTCGCGCGAGCAGCGTTCGACGCGGCCCGCAATTCGTCAAAGTTCATCGCCATGAGTTGGGTTCCGTGTTCGTTGGTCGTGAGTTAGTTCGCGTGACTCGTTCCAGCCGCTCAGGCATTACGCCCAGGTGATCGCGCCCGTTCGCTGCACGGTGACTGTCCGCGAGACGACGCCCTTGGTATCGACCTTCTCCGGTCCCATGCCCTTGACCCATCCGGCGAACGTACCGGTAACGGCCGGAGAGGCCGCTGCGAACTCGACGCGCCAGTTGACCTTGGTTTTGGCGGCGAACAGCGTGTCGATCATCGTGTGATTGGTGTCGGTCGGATCCCACACCTGCAAAAAAGTGAACTCGCCGGCGCTTTCCAAGCCAGGCTCCAGCGCTTCGAGTGTGTCCTCCAGCACTGTCGCGTCGACCGCTTCGCGCATCCGCGGCGGCGGGGTCGTCTCTTTGATGAGCCCGACCGTCGTGTAGCTCGCGTCCGCGTCGTGATCGACCTTGACGAGCGTGCCAAGGCCCAAAATCCGGTCAGCCATGTGTCACCTACTCTCTGCGTTTTGCGTGCCGGGTTATTGCCGGGGGATGATTTCCAAACTCAAGGCCGCCACGTGCAGGCCGTCCATGTCGGAGCCCGCGCCGCGCGGCACGTACTCGTCGTTGTGATCTTCCACGAACACGCCCATTACGTTTTGCGTGCCGAAGCTGCCGCGGTACAGGTGCGCGATCGCCTTGACGCGCGCCGCCAGCGCCTGGGCTGTGTCGATGTCGTTGGCGATGCACTCCACGTCGAACAGGTATTTCCAGGGCACGTGCCCCACCGTGTCGTCCAGGCAGTCGTCGTTCTCCGTGCCGCGCAGTTCAAACCACAAGTACGGCTGCGCCCGCTCTTGCGGCACGACGCCCTGCGCGGCTCGCGTGCTGACCAGGCCCAGAATCGTGGCGTCGGCCAGCAGGAACGTGCGCAGGTTTTCGCCGATGTCCGCCATGTCGTCGGTTGCTCAGTCGCTACTTGCTCAGTGAACCCATGACCGCTTCCGCGACCTTGGCCGAGAGCGCCTTGGCCGCAGCCGCCTTGTTCTGCCGCTGGGTGCGATCCACAAAGCGATTGGCCCTGGCCCCAGGGTGTCGCACCGTTCCGCTGAACAGCACGCGGCCCGACTTGTCGCGGATCGTCACGTTCGGAATCACGTGCGGCTTGGTACCGCCTTCAACCAGGTGCAGGTAGTTGGCGGCATTGCGACCGGTTTTCGGGTCTTTCCGCCGCCGCGCACCGCTGATTGCCACGATCGACTTGCGATAGGTCTTGACCTTGTGCGTCATGCTCCGTTTGAGCAGGCCGGTTTCACGCGGCGCGACGACCTTGAGCGATTTGCTGAACACGCCGCCCGCCGCCCGCATGCCCTTCCGCAGCGCGTCGTTCTTGATTCGCTTTTCCAATCGGCCGGTCTTGAGCAGCGCCGCGCCGAGGCCCTCGACTTTCATGCTGACCTGAAATCCGGCGCTCATGCTGCGGCCTCGCTGCACAAGATTTCCAGTTCCAGGCCGATTTGATCCACGTCGCACACGTAACCGATCTGCAACCGTCGCCCGCCGAATTGCAAGTAGTTGTCCGTCGTGATCGGGTTGCTCGGGTCGGCGTACATGCGCACGCGAACACTCGCTTCGGGGTATTTCTGACGGGCCGACTCCAGCTCTCGGCCGCTGAGCGTCACCACTTCCGCCGGCACGCTGCCCAGCAACTGCACGTCGCTGCCGCTGCGCTGCCCGCGCGTGCCGGTGCCGGACGCCGGAGTCATCACGTTGACGTAGTGCCTCAGGCGGCCGGCCCGTAACATGCGAACTCGTCTCCCGTCCGGTACTGCTCGACAATCGACTGCACGGCCAACGGCACTTCGTTCGGCTGGCTGCCGATCGTGATCGCCTCCCGCTGACCGAACCAACCGGCCACCAACAGCAGGGCCGCTTGCCGCAGCAGGTCCGGCACGTCGCTGGCCGCCGCACCGTAGCCCGCCGTGTAGCGGACGCGGATCGCGTCGGGTTGCAGCCGCGCCGTCGGCCAGGTCACGCTGTAGGCCGGCAGGACGCGGCCAGGCTCGCGGCTTGTGCTCAGCACGTAGTTGCTGCTGCCCCAAGTCTGCGAGTCGCCAGCGCCGTCCACGTAGGTGATCGATGTGATCGCCAGGGCCGGCGAGCGCGGCAGCAAAATGCCGTCGTCCGAATCCGGCCAGGCGTCCAGGTACAAGTCCCAGGTTTGCGTGATGAGCGCTCGCCCGGTCGCGTTTTCGAGCCACTGCCGAGCCCGCACAATCAGGCTCGTCAGGTGCGTGTCGTGCGCGGTGATCGCGGTAGCGACCTCGACTTGCTTCTTGGCTTCGGCCAGCGTGAGGATTTCCGCCGCCGGAGCCGTGACCAGTTTCGAGCCGTAGCGCATCTGCTGCCTGCCTCGATTGCTCGCGCGAGCGGTGCGCTACGTGCCGACGGCGATCCAGTCCACGGTGATCGCGTTGTTCGTCGACGCGACCAAAGTCGGGTCGGTGCCGTCGTGTTTCCAGGCGTAGATGTTGAGCGTGCCGTTCGCGCCGGTGTAATCAACGCTCACGGCAACCGGATCGTCGCCGAGCGCCACCGCCGACTTGATGCAGGCGACCGCCGCCACGATCGTCGCCAGACCGGTCGCCGCAACCGTCGGATTGCTGCCGTCCAGCGTCACCGTGCCGCGGGCAATCTTGTAGCCGGCCGCCACGCCGGCGACGGGCGCTGCGACCGCCGCCGACAGTGCGGACGTCTTGTCGGTTCCGGCGATCTTCAGCGCGCCGCCCGACTCAATGTCGATGTGCTTGCCGGTCGGCACGGCCATGTTGCCGTCCTGGCGAACCTGAACCACGTTGGGATAAGTCGCATCAGCGGCCATGGGTTTTCTCGCTCTGTCGCGGTGTGCAGGTGCAGGGGTTCAGTTCGACGCGGCGAACGCAGCAGCGAACGCTTACGCCGTGCCTTCCGCCGGCGCGTGATGCTGTTCGGTGAACGCGATCGTCGTCGCGTCTTGCGTGACCGGCACGCTGCGGGCGCGGTACTGAATCGCCAGGATGCCGTCCACGACAGCGTTGGCCGTGCCGCGATCGATCACCGGTCGCACGTACTGCTTGCCGGGCCGCACGATGTCGAGCATCGCGCACTGGTTGTCGTCGTCGTCGGCCATGGGGCCGGTGGACGTGCCCGTCAGGTCGCTCCAGCCGTCGGAGCTGCCGTCGTCGCTCGACTGCTGGGCCTTGAGCGTCGTGACTTGGGTCGCCGTCAGCGTGCCGAACAAGGCGATGAACAGCACGCCGTCGTAGCCGGCCATGTTCACGCTGGACGCTTCAACGTCGGTCGTGCCCGCGGCAACCGCGTTGCTGAGCCGCGTCACCTTCACTTCGTCGGTCAGGAAGCCATGCAGGTTCATTGTGGACCTCGCAAATTGAGCGCGTAATGCGCGGTGTTGTGCGTGTGGTACGGTGCGAACGAAAAACGCTAGGAGCCGGTCGCCACCAAGTCAGCCAGGCCCGAGTTGACGTAGCGTTCGGCTTCGTCGTGGGGCATGTCCACTTCTTGCCCGACCTGCTGCACGAACTCGCCGGTCACTTCGCCGCGCTCGTTGGTGCGGTGCCCGCAGCGCGACGAGTTGAGCTTGACGCGCGTCATGCCGGGTTTGGTCGGGTTCGCGGTCGTGTCCTTGGCCATGTCGAACGGTCCTTGTTGTGACGGATCAATCGGTTATTCGCGGCTCGCCAACGCTTGGCGGGCCGGCACTCAAGCCGCTTAGGCTTGCTGCAGATACTTCACCGGGTTGTCACCAGCGTTCAGCAAGTTGCCGTCCGCTTCGACGAACGCCACGAACTGGTCGACGTCCTTCATGCGGCCGCGCTCCGTGAGCCGGTACAGCCGCACGCTGTTGACCATGCGAACCTTGTACTGCGAGAGCTGGCCGAACAGGATCGTCTTGTTGGTCGTGGCGATGCTGCTCGCCATTTCCTGGCAGGTGACGTACGGACGCGCGTTGAGCGTGTCCGGCGCGCCGGTGTTCGCCCCAGCCTGCCAGAGGTAGCGGCCGGCGCCGTCCTTGAGCTTTCGCAGCGCCTTGAGGATCGTGTCGTGGAACATGTACCCGACGCCTGGCAGACTCCGCCGGCTCGGATCAATCGAGTGCTCCAAGTCAATGATCTCGTCGAACGCGATCGCCGTGGCGCTCGCCGCCGTCACACCCAGCGTCGCCGCCGTGACGATGCCCTTGGCCGTGTTCGCACCGCTGCCGGTGGCGTACTTGCTGGCCTGGATGCGCCCCAGCCGCATGCCGAGCATGCCGCCCACGATCGATGCCAGATCGAACGGCGTATCGCGCAACAGTTCGTGCGACACGTCCAGCGCGTCGCTCGTGAACTTGTAGGCGTTCCAAGTGATCTGCCCAATGGTCGGCTGAGCGCCGGTGCCGTCGGGGTTGCTGACTTGCGTCGCTTCGCCGAGTTGCGCGCCGGTGTTCGCGGTATCGTCGAACGTCGGCCAGCGCAGCGGAGCCGCCGTGTTGGTCCGCAGGATATCCGCGACCTTGAGCACGCCGCCGTAGGCGAGCATCGCCATTTCGAGCGACTGAATGAACGTGTCGCCGAACAGGTAGCCGCCCGACACGCCGTCTTGCGTATAGAGCGTGTTGCGGATTTCGCGGCGGTACTTATTGAGTTGCCGATTGTCCATCAGCGGCACGTTGAGCACGTCCGCATCCAGTCGCACGCCGACTTGCTTGGCCGCGGCAATGTGCCGCTCGTCCAACTTGTCGCGGATCAACGGATCGCTGGACTGCGAAGCAAACCAACCGTTGATTGCCAGGTGCAGGGCTTCGGCGCGAGCCACTGCCGGATCGCCGAATTCCCGCCCGCCGCCGTCGTTGATGCGGCTGCCGTCACGGCCGAGTTTGGCCAGCGGGTCGTGGCGCAAGTCGTTTTCGATCTTGGCCAGCCGCTCGTTGCGCTGCCGCTCCTGATCGACGCGGGCGAGCTCGCCCTCCAGGTCTTTCTGGTTGGCGTCGTACTCGGCGTTGAGCTTGTCCCAAGTCGTCGAATCGTCGGCCGTCCATTTGTCCTGGCGACCGGCCAAATCCTTGATGTCGTGGGCGAGTTTCAGTCGCTTGTCTTGCAGGTCTTTCAGTGCCGGCATGTCGTCTGCTCCCGGTTGCCGCCGGGAGCGGAACGAAAAAACGGCCGTTCACCGGCGATGGTTTTGCCATCGAAGGTGAACGGCCGTCGTGTAGACGCGCGGCTGTTCTGACCTGCGAGCCCGGCAGTTTGCCGCCGGACTCGGTCGCGTGAGTTGTCTGAGAGTTACGTTTACGCGATCATCCTGGGGAGTGTCAAACGGATTTTCGGATCAGGCCCTCGCAAATGTACGACCGTCGCCTTGCCGAACGACTCGCCGCGAGCGCTGTAATCTGGCTCGTGATCGGCGTTTGCTACGGCCTCTGGCGGGTCGCGTGTTGGCTGTTCGGCTAGCCGGCAGCGCCCTGCAAAACGGCGTCCATTTCGATCGCACGCAGCCGCGCCGCGACCGTCTCAGGGCTGACCTTGCGCGGTCGATCCTCCTCCCCAGCGGCAACCTGGGTCGGGGCATTTTTGAAACGGGTCAAGTTCCAGACATTCGTCGGCCGCTTGTTGGGAATGATCGTATCCGCGAGCCCGTTCTCTTTCGCTTCCGCCGCGGTGAACCACGTCTCCGCGTCCATCAGCTTGCGGAACGTGTCGACGCGCCGGCCGGTCCGTGCCGCGTAGACGCCGGCAATCTGGCCGTCCCACTTGGCCAGCAAGTCGCGCATCGCTTCCATTTCCTTGTGGTTGCCGAGCGCCAATCCCTGCGCGTCGTGAATCATCAGCATCGCACTTTCGGCCACGCGGATTTCGTCGCCAGCCATGGCGATCACGCTGGCGATGCTCGCCGCAATGCCGTCGATATCGACGACGACCTTGGCCGGATGGTCTTTGAGCGCGTTGTAAATCGTGAGCCCGTCGAACACCACGCCGCCCGGGCTGTTGATCCGCAGGTTGATTTCGGAGACGTCGCCCGCGGCCTTCAGTTCGTCGGTGAACCGCTTGGCGCTCACGCCGCCGCCGCTCCAAAAGTCCTCGCCGATCTGTTCGTAGAGCAAGATTTCCAGGGCGCTCGAACCGCCTTCCTTGGCCGCGTTGCGGATCTGAAACATAGGCTTGAGTTGTGCGATCGTCATGGGCTTATTCCTCTTCGCGCAAAACCAAGGGGACAAGTTGACCGGCAATCGACTGCTCGAATTGTCCGGCCGCCGTTTCGACGTTCTCGGCAAGTTGCGCCGCCAGGTGCGGCGGCTCCAACAGCGGACGCAAGCCGTCCAGCAGCGCGCAGAAGAACACGCCCGACAGCTCGCTGTTCTTCGTGCGGAGCGCTTCGGGCGACAGGTCGTCGCGGAGCACGGCCAGCACCGGCCGCAGCGCCTCCGCAAAGATGCCGCGATGCTCGTGGGCCTCGTTATCGATCCACTGCGCGAACGCCTGCGGTTTCTTCGCGGCAGTGCGGGCGTGCGCCGTCACGCGCCGGGCCATGCGGTTGATCGTCTCCGTCAACAGCTCGACCCGGGCCGCAGCCGCCGCGTCAGATTGTTTGGCCGGCTTGGCGGACTTGGTCGGCTGCTTCGCTGCGCTCTTGCCGTCGGCGCCATCGCCAGCAGCGTTACCGCCAGCGCCGCCGCCGCTCGCATCACCTGCCGCACCCGCCGGCTTGACGTTCGGGTTCTCATACTCGCCGCCCTTGCCGTCGGGCCGCTTGTTGAGGTTGATCTTGCGCCGCCATTCGTCGGCCGAAATGACTTCGTTCCGCCGCTGGATTTCCAGGACTTCGTTGAGCGTCTTTTGGTCGGTCTCAATCAGCTTGCTCACATTGTGCGCGAAGTAGTGCGACTCGCGCCGCTCCGGCTCCGTCAACAGTTTCGCGCCGCACTCCGCTGTGATTGTGTCGAGCCACGGCCCCAGGCAGGAAATCAGGTACGCCTGGTTCTCTTGCTCCAGCGAGTTGTAGCTGACGGTGTCCTTGATGCCGAGTTTCGACGGCGGCAGACGGAACCAGCGCGCAACCTGCCGCGTCTGCGCTTCGTTGCCCTCGACAAGCTGCGCGTCGCGCGGGGCAACTTGTGCCGAGTGGAACTTGGCGTTGTCCCGCAAGATCACGGTGCGGAACGGTCCGTCGTCCGATTCGTAGGTCTTACGAAAGCCCTCTTCGACCGTGTCTTTCGCCGGCTTGCTCATCGCCGCCGGCAGTTCCAAGATGCCGCCGGTCCGCGCACCGTTCTTGAAAAACCGCGACGTGAACTTCTGCTGCGCGAGTGCCAAGCCCCAGGAGTTGCGGGCGTACTCGGTCAAGTCGAGCGCCGCCTCCCGATCCAGCGCCAGGCCGCGCAGGTGCAGCACTTGCCAAGGCATGAGCGGACGCGGGTTGGCTTCGCCGCTGATTTCGGTCGCGTAAATCAGCGTGCCGTCGTTCAGCCGTTCGGGCGCCGTGCGGTCCGGCAGCAAGACGGTCAGACTGCGCGGCGCACCGCGCTGGCCCAGTCGCGAAATGTAAGCGTAGGCGTTGCCCCACAGCAGCACGTGCACCATGAGCTGCCGCCAAAAGACGTTCGCCGTTTGTTCCTCGTTGGGCTGCTGGTTGACCAGCCAGTGCGCCGGATGCTGCTTGTCAATCTCGCGGTCATCGTCGGTCAGCCGCCGATAGACGTTGAGCGGCAGGCGGGCCGTGTCGGCGGAAATCAGGTCCACCGAGGCCCAGACGGCCGGATAGGTCAGCGCCGTGCGGTGCGTGACTTCGGTCCCCGCGTCGGAGCGCACGCCGGCGTTGATTCCGTCCCAGGTTTTCGGATCGGTCAGCGAGAGCGCCGGGTTTTCGAGAGAGTTGCGCGGCGCGTCCCAACCGAGAAGATTGGCGATCATGGATTCTTCCTCCCTGCCCGATTCCGCAGTCCGATCAGTCCGGCCGCCCCCACCAAACACCCGGCGACGATCAACGCCAGTTGCCATTGATACCCGCCGACACCTAGCACGAGCAAACCGAAGCCCGCCACGACGGCCCGCTCTTGCACGGAAAAACGCTTGCCCATCGGCGACTTAACCCATTTCCAGTTGGTGCGTCTCGTAGTATTTGAACTGCTCGCCGCCGTCGTCGCTGAGTGCATTAGCGAGCGCCATCACGCCGGCCACCATGCCGTCGATCTTCTTGATGTCGCCGTGCTTCGGCTTGACCAGCGTCTTGCGGCCCTTGCTGTCGGTATGCACCTGGCAATGCCCGGCCTGCCAGGAAAGCACCGGGTGATCGGCATGGTGCAGTTTGCCCTGGATGACGAGCCGCTCGAAATCTTCGACGGGCCCGGCAAAGTGCAGCGTCGTCTGCGGGAACTCGACGCGCTCCAAGCCGTGCTCCTGCTCCCAACGCAACGTGCAATCGTGGGCGAACGTCTTGTCGTACAGGATGCGCTGCGGCCGGAATCGCTGGACAATGTCGGTAATCGCCTCGTCCAGGTAGCGATCTTCGATCACTTCGCCGGGGATCAAGCACAAGTCGCCCGACGCGCCCCAGTCAAGAAACGGAGCCAGGTGCGCGTTCTTCCGCGCGGTCTCCTGAGGCAGCCAAAACCACGGCCAGATAAAGAACTCATCCGGCTCACCGTCCAGCTCGCGGAACACGGCCACGATCGCCGTCATGTCGCGCGTCTTGGATTTGTCCAGCGCGAGCCAGCACTCCCGACCCTCGAACTCGGCCAGCGTCCGCCGCCGGATGCAGCGGTCCCAATCGTGTGAGCGCAGCCAGGGATTCGCGGAGCGCTGCCAGATGTTGAGCCGATAGGTCTTGAAATCGGCCAAGTCCTGCACAGAGAGTTTGCTGCGGTTGTAGTCTTGCAGGTACTCGCCGCCGTCGATCGTGTGGCCCCAAGCCGGATTGGCGAGTTTGCCGTACTTGAGCGGATCGCTGGCGAGTTCGTCATCGCTGAGCGACTGCGGGGCCTCGTAGCAGAGAAAGAAGAACTGCGGGTCGTTGACTCTTCCGGCCTCCACAAGTTTCCCGCGATCGTACTGCGATTTTCCATAACTGTCGGGGTCTTTGCCGGCCGTTGAAACTTCGATGTGCAACGGCTCGCTGCGCGAAATGCCCAGCCGTGAAACGCGGGCGATGAACTCCCGATCCACAACGTGCGTTTCGTCGATCAGCAGCGAACCGTTGAGCCCTTCCTTGGCTTTCTGCGATGTCTGATCGCCGGACGACAGCGGCAGCAGGATCGACCGCGACGGCTCATGCGTAATCCGCATCTGGTTGCGGTTGATGCTGCACTCGGCCATGAGTCGCGGACTGGATTGGAGCATTTCCAGCGCGTGCTTGCCGGCGATCTCGCGGGCCTGCTGGCCGTCCTTCGCGCCCAAGAACACCTTGCCGCCCTGCTCGCCGTCGGCCAGCAGCAAGTAGAGGGACCACCAAGCCAGCGTCGGGCTTTTTTTGTTCTTCTTGGGAATCCAGATCGACGCCCGGTTGAACCGCCGAATCCAGCGATTCCAACGTTCAGAAAACGTGATCCAACCAAACAACCGCATCGTCGCTTCAATCTGCCAGTCACGTGCGATCAGCGGTTCACCGGCAAAGTCGCCCTCGTAGAGCCGCAGATATTCAGCAGCAAAGTCGATCGCATGCTGACCGCGGGCCTCGTCGAACTTGCAGCCGATGGAAACGGCGTGTTCGTCGCTGGCATTACGGATCCAACGCTTGGTCGCCGCGTCCGGCTTCGTACTCGACTTGTCTTTGCCGGACTTGCGCACCATCGCTCAAGATCGCTTTCGCGCAAAGGCAGCCGGAGTGTCGGTCGGCTTCTTCTCGATTTCCAAGTTGGCCCGCGCCGTAGGCGACAGGCCAAACTGCACGGCCGCGCGATTGAACGCCGCCCAATACGACGTCACCGCGATTCGGGCTTCCTTGTTGGTCGGTTCTTTGTTCGCTCGGGCCACTGCCGCACGATAGAAGCCCCACAGTTCGCAGCAGGACTGCAGCGCCGCCTGGTCGATCTCGCCGAGCAGGTTGCGGGCCTCGTGCTCCCGGACGACCTGGTCCCAAAGTTTGCTAGCCGCGGCGGACATGCCCTTGGGCTTCGTGAGCGGGTTCGCCGGCGGAGTCTGGTCGCCGCGCTTGGCGTGCCGATCGTCGCGGTACGTGCCATGCAGTTTCAGCAGTTCGGTCGGTTTACGTGGCGGGCCGCGTTTGCCCATGGATTCGATCGCTTTGCTTATTCGCCGCGGGCTGTGCGCCGGTTATGACACGGCTTGCACAGCGCCCGCAGGTTGTCCCAATCGAGCCGCAGTTCCGGTGCGGCACTGACCTTTTGCACGTGGTGCACTTCGCTGGCCGCAGCCGTGCGCCCGACTGCCTGGCAGTCCTGGCAGAGCGGATGCTGCTGCAAGAACGCCAGGCGAAGCCGCTGCCAGTCGGAACCGTAGCCGCGCTCCGTGGAGTTGCCGCGGTCGGCCTCGCTGGGCAGCGGCGGCAGGCTGCGACCGGCGCCGCACTTGGGACACGGCTGATCGGCTGGCCGGATCGCGCCGCAGCGGCAACGTTTTTTTGCTGCGGTCGCCATGGTTGCGATCTCATCCACCGTGCGGCGGTCTCAGCGGGAACGGCGGCGGCGGTTGGTCGTCCCAAAAGCCTTCGCGTGCCAGTCCCGCTTCTACGCGATAAAACTCGGATTCTTCGCGGTAGTGTGCTGCGATGCCCTGCCAGCGGATGCGCTCGTCGCGCTCCAGCATCCAGACGACAAACAACCCTGCGCCGGCAAGAAAAAGCACAACCAGCAGAACGACTGTGGCGGTGTCACCCACGCAAGGCATCCTTCGCCTTCTCGATGAGCGGCCTGACTTCGGCCGCTTTGCCCAGTCCCTCTGCGATGTGCAGCAGCGCGTCGGCGGCTGGCGCGGCGGCATCCTCCAATCGTGTGCTGCTGAAGACGTGCTCCGCGTAATCGTTGCCGCGCTTGTCGAGCTTGACCGCAATCGCCTTCGTGAGCGTGGAAATGTTTTCTTCCATGCGCTCCGTGCTCGCGGTCGTCTTTTCCAGAAACGTGTTGTGCCCGCTGACGGTCTGCTGAACCAACGGTGCAGCCCACTTGGCAACCGCGCGAATCGCGTAGGCGATCATGCCCACAATCGCAGCCGAAAAGCCGATCCGCTCGACCACGATGATCCAGGCTTCGATTTCTTCAGTCATCGCAGTTGCTCGGCTTGCGGGTATTAAAAACCCCGGCGCGGGAAAGAGACCCGCGCCGGGGCCACAGGTAGCGGCACCGCCAGGCGGAACGGTGCGCTCTCTTGTCTAGCGAACGACCGTCCGTTGCACCGTGACCGAGCGACCGAACAGACCGCGTCGCTGAAAGACCGACGAACGGCTAACGCCGCCGCGCCGCTCAACAACGACGCTGCGCTGCACGACTGCGCCGCCGCAGTGATCGACGGCCAGCACTTGCACGGGCGCATGCTGCTGGACGACGAACGCTTGGACCGGCACGGCCTGCACTTGGACGGACTGCACAGTTGCGTACTGCTGGACTGGCACGCCGAGGGACTGGACGGCGACCGGCGCACAATGCGCCTGCTGGACAACCACGCCGTGCGATTGCACGACGACCGGCGGGCAGGCTGCGGCGTACTGCGGCGAACAGGCCAGCAGCAACAGCGGCAGGGCGAACAGACAAAGCATGCTCTTCATGGTCGGGTCTCCGATTCGTGTAGGTACTCAAACTCGCGGGCTACTTCGCGCCGCTCATCTTCGATTCCCCAGAGCCGCGTTGCTCTGGCTAGGTCAATCTGCGGCACGTCACGGTATTGCCGCAGGTGGATTTGCAATTCGATGAATGCTCCGTCGCACAGACTCGATTCGCGGTTGCCGCATCGTGGGCAGGTCTCGCGGTGTTCGGCCAGCCATGCGCCGTAGTCTTGCGGCTCGTTGCAGCCGGCCAACAAGAGCACAGCGAGCAGCCAACGCATCTACTTCGCTCCGCTTAATTCGCCGATCAGGTCGCCTAGTTCTTCGGCGGTCAGTTGTCCTCCCTTGGGCATGTGCTCCGGGTTGCCCGGCTCAATCAGCAGCCGTCGAATCGCTTCAATGCGTTGCTCGCAGGACAATTCCACGCCGACCAACTGGACGCGGTCCGGGTTCGTGCCGTCGTGGCACTTCGCGCATTTCTGCGACAGCAGGCGTGCGGTCGGCGTCGCTTCAGCGGGAGGCTGCCATGGCCTATCCGGCTCGTTCTCTGGCTGCTGCGGTTGCTGCTGTTGCCCCAGCAGGCGAGCCAGTTCCTGTTGGACAATCGCCCTCAATTGCAGGTCCGTGCCGACCTGGAACGCATATCCCTGGTTGGCGTAGCTCGGCACGAGCAAGACTTGATCGCTGCTGCGGACTCGGACACGGCAGCCGCCGGCTTCGGCGATGCCGATCCCCAGGGCCAGCACGCCCAGTGCGAGCAAGGTGCAGAGAATTATGAGTGCGCCGCGTCGCTTGATGGTTTGCATCGATCAATTCCGATCTTGCCAAAGTTTGAGCACGCCGACGGCGCGCAAGTAATCCGATTCCCAACTCACGCGCGGCATCGCGAACCCGTGCGGCAATCCAGCCAGACGCGGGCCGATATCGATCTGGTTCGCGCTGGCCCAACCCAGAGCCAGGCCGAGTTGTTCCGGCGTCGTGAACAGTTCCGCCGCCGCAGTTTCCAGCGTGACGTCCGCCGTGTAGTCGGCGACCGCTGCCACGTACGCCGCCGAGTTTTCCTCCGGCGTCATGCCGTTGACCGCGAGCAGCGCCGCTTCGTAGCCGTCCGCCCAATCGTCTAGCGCCGCGTCTGCGTCGGAGAAGTGAAACCGCTCTGCCGCCAGCGCCGCCGCCGGATCGTTGCTCAGCACTTGCACGCCCGCCGTCACGAGCGACTCGAGCGCGTTGACGGTCGGCCGCTGCGGTCCTTGGTTGTGGCAGCCGATGCAGCTCATTGGATTTCGCACCGTCGCCAAGCCGCCCGTGCGCGTGTGATCCTCGACTAGATCGACCGGCGCTTCGGCGACAAGTTTTCCAGCACCATCGGCCAGCACAGTCAGCGGCAGCACGCCGCGCACGCCGCGGGCCGTCTTGGGCATGAGCACGAAGATTTCGCTGCCGTCGGCCTGAAAATCGGCATCCAATGCGGCCAGCGGATCCGCTGCGGCCGTCGGCTCGCGTAAATCGAACGTAGTCCAGGCTGACGCATGCACGCCGTCGTCGAATCGCAGCAGGCGTGCGCCGAGCCGCGTGACATTGATGCCCGACTGCCCCTCGACCAGGCCGAATGCGAGCCCGTGCTGAGCGGTCGGATCGATCCCGACGCGCGGCCAAAATTGGGCGAGTGTTTTGGGCATTCGCTTGCCGGTGAAGAGTAATCGCAGGTAGGCGTCGCTGCGCGTTTGGTCCGTGACCTCGACCAGAAACCACCTGGCCCGCACCGTGAGCGGGTTGCGGAGCGTCGTGTACGGGTTGCGGCCCACGCCGCAGACGCGCTGCCAATCGGCGACGGTCCAGCCCAGCGCGGTGAGCGACACGCGGTAGACCGGCGCATCCGGCAGCCGGACCGGCACAATCGCCGGCAGGTAGGATTCCAGCGTCGTCGCGCAGGTCACGTAGCGGATCACTGGGTCCAGTTCGCGGGCCTCCGCGTCGTCAGCGCAGACCAGATAGCGGCACTCGTTGCCCTGCGCGGCTTGCTGCGCGTAATCGAGCTTCGCGGCCTGCGTGTAATTCGCGGGCAGCGTGGCCAGCAGCGCGGCGAGTAGGAGGGTTTGCAGGTCGTGCATTAGCGTTGCTTGTGGATTCGCACGCAAAGCCAAGCCATGACTGCACCGAGGGCGCTCATCAAGGCGAAGTAGGTCAAGTCGGACAGTCTCACGGTTGCACGACTCCGCCCGCAATCGTGACCGTGCCGCCGGCCGGAAACGTCAGCCGCAACACGCCGTTGCCCGGAGCCGGATCGACGATCTTCGGTGGCGGCGGTGGCTCGCGCTCAAACGCATGCGGCCCCGGCAGCCCGACTCCGTACAGCGGATCGCGGCCGGGTCGGCCGGCATCGGTCGCCGTGCGCGTCAGCCACGCGAGCACGTCGGCGAGTTTCGCGGCAGCGCCAGACGGCGTAGCCAGGTGCAGCGCGACCAAGCCCGCGACGAACGGCGCGGCCATGCTCGTGCCGCTCAGGCTCGCGTACGTGCCACCCTTGAACGTGCTCAGGATTTCCACGCCGGGCGCTGCGACGTCAACTTCGTCACCGCGGCAGGACCACGGCGCGATCCGCCGCATCTTGTCCACGGCCGAGACGGCCAGGCACTCCGGCCAGCGGCCCGGGTAATCCACCGCGCCGCCTTCGTTTCCGGCGGCACAAACCACGATCACGCCGGATGCAGCGGCCGCGCGAAGCACGGTTTGCAGCCGGTCGTCCGGGTCCGGCCCACCCAGGCTCATGTTGACCACGCGGCAGCCGGATTCGCACAGCCAATCGAGCGCGGCCGCAACCGCGTCCATCGAACCGCTGCCGTCGTCACCGAGGGCCTTGGCGATCAGCAGTTTCGCTTCCGGCGCGACGCCCACGATGCCCTTGGCGTTGCGCCGCGCGGCGATGATTCCGGCAACATGCGTGCCGTGGCCGTCCGCATCCCGCGGACCGCGGCGCGAGCCGCTGAAGTCTTTCCACTCCGCGACCGCGCCGCTCAGGTCGCCCTGCTCGGCGTGGACGTCGTCGCAACCGGTGTCGATCACGCCGACCTTGACGCCCGCGCCTTGCGTGTTGGGCCAAGCGTTGGGCACTTGGTAGTCCGCGAGTTGCCAGGGAATCCGCTCTGTGAGTTGCTGCGCCGTGTACCGCGCATGCACGGTGTACGGCGGCAGACGCATCCAGTGCGGGAGGACGGCGGGCATTTTGGTTATTCCGGGCTGCAACAAAACCGACCAAATTGCGGGTCCAGGAGTCGCACCTGGCCGGCGAGAGCTTATGAGGCTCTGCTGGGCGCTGGCCCTACCCGCAAGAACTACTCCTGCCGCGCGGCCCGCCGCTCTTTGATCCGCTCGCGCATCCTCGCCGCGGCTTCCTTCACGAACGGCGCGAGCATCGCCGCAAGCTGTGCGATCAGCAACAGAGTTGCCGCGTCGATCGCGCTGGCCTGCACGGTCGCCGGTTCGTCGTCCGGTTCGTCGCCGAACGAATCGAGCAGCAGCCCGACCAGCGACATGACGCCTTCGAGCGAGACGCCGTTTTCGATGAGTTGCTTGGTCTCTTCGACGATCGCGCGGATTTCGTCGGGCGTCAGACCCCAGCGGGCGAACGCCTCTTTGAGCCGGCGAACGTAGCCGAGCATTTCCCGCAAGTTGAGCCCTGTCCCGAAAAGATGGGCCTCGACTGTCGCCGCCTCTAGCGCCTGAATCGTCACGCCGCTGGCCATGTGCCGCCCTCCTGTGAGTGCCTGTGTGAATCGCCTGCGATCCCGTCTGCACACTCACGGTTAACGAGCGCACCCTAGCAGTGTCAAATCGACGAATCGTCGTTTTGGGCCTGTACGTCGCCTCGTGCGTCCAGCGCCAACGCCTCCGTCGACCGCTCGCGGACGAGCAAATCAAACTCGTTGTCGCTCAGGAAATTGCGGAGTTCCTTGCCGACCGCTCGCAACCGGTCAGGCGACACGCCGGGCTCGGCCAGGATTTTTTTCGGTTGGCAGTCCAGCAGATCCGCGATCGTGCGAATCCCGAGCCGCAAGCACGCTTCCACGATTTCCTCATGCTCGCCAAAGAGCACTTCCGCGACGGGCGCCTGCAATCGCAAAGCCCGCAGGCCGGCCAGTTCGCAAGCCTCCTCCCACGACTGGAGGCAGGCTGCGACCGCCAGCGCGAACTGCCCGCGTTCGATGTGCAGGCGAACGCGATCGACCAGCGACGTCACCTGCTCGGGCGACAACGGCGCCTTGGGTGCGTTGGTCTTTCGCCGCAGGGTTGCACCGTGGTTGACCTTGGGCAGGATCGAATGCCCAAGGCTCCGTCGCATGTCGATGCGGCGAATCGCCGCCGCTGCTGCTGCCGCCATGACCTGTCCTTGCCAGTGTGCGGTTCTGCCGGGTTGGCTGCTGGAAAAAGCGCGCCCCTCATGGGCGCTCGTGCCGCGCTGTCCGGGCGGCGAGTCGCTTGGCAGGCGGGCTGCTGGGCCCGGCCTTGGCTCGGCCTACAGGTCGTCGTCCTCGTCGCCGCCTTCGCCGGTGTCCAGCCGCTTGACCTTGAGTTTGGTTTCCGCCGGCTTGATCTCCGCACGAAAATGCTCGTTGGCGTACGTCGTGAGCTGATTCGCCGTGAGCAACTCCTCGACCTTGCCGCGGAGCTCGACTTCCCGCTTGGTCAGTTCCATGCGGCGGTCGCGGACTTCGACGTAGGTCTCCATCGCCGAGTCCAGTTCCGGCACCCGTAGCGGCTCCATGCCCTCAAAGTGCTGCTGCTTGGGCTTGGTGCCCGCCTGGGCCTTGCCAGAGCCGTTGCCGCCGCCCTTGGCCTTGGGGTCGGGTGCGATCTTGTCCAGGGCGTCGTCGCCCTCGTGACCGATCGGCTTGGGCTTTTTCCGAGCCCGTGGTTTTGATCTCGCTACCATTTTCGATCCTTTCTACTGAACAAAGATGTGTACACCGCCACAACTACAACGCAGAGAACGAGTTGCAAACGCGCATTGCGCTCATTGCGCCTTCATTGCGCTCAAGCGCAATGCGCTTTTGTGTTACGTGCCAAGGACTTGCGACGCGCATTGCGCGCATTGCGCTATTTCCGGGAGAACTCTCTACACGAGAGGAGAGATCAGGCAGAGGGTCGTGCGCGTGTAGTGTGTGTACCAGGCGCAATGGCGCAATGAAACCAAAACATAAGGACTTACGACAACAACAACAACAACAACAACAACTTCTAACTTCTTCTTCTTCTTCTACTTGTGTATAGGCGCTAAGCGCTACTTTGCGCATTGCGCTCAAGCGCAATGCGCGCGCAATGAGCGCAATGAAATTTGCGACACTGCATACGATGCGGGTACTTGGATAAACTGACTGCATTTTCTGATTTATTTCGGAGCGTAATTCGGAAAATCGAAAATGACCGTTTGGCATTTTTTGGATTTATTGCGCACGTAATTCGGAAAATCACAACCGGCGTTTTTCGGCCAACGCATATTTTTCGATTTATGCGTGAATTAAATCGGGAAAATCAAAACAGGGTTTCGTCGTGCTTGGCACCGATCAATTTTGCGATCTCGGACAGCGGAACCGACACGCCGCGCCCGCTGTAGCCGCCCATCCAAGTGACCTCGCGGCTGGCTCCGGTGATGCGGAGCATGATCTGGGAGATATCCGAGGCTTTGAACCGGCTGCCGCGGAGAAGTTCCTTGCAGACCGCTGAGCGGCTGAAAAACACGCGGCTTGGGTCTTGCAGCAGACGAATCCCGAGGCTCATCAGAAGTTCGCGGCGGTCCAGGGCTTCGCCGCTGCCGTCCTGCACAACGCCCGGCTGCAGGAGCTGCCCGACCGTGATCCGCTTCCCGCGCGGCAGGATCACGTTCGACTCATAGATATCCCTGAGCAAACTCTCCTCCTCGTCCTCCTCTTGGTCGACGACCTCCTGCTGTTCCAAAAACGACCGCAGCATGGCCAACTGGTCCTCCTTGTCCCAGCCGTATGCCAAGGCCAGGATCGCCGTCGGCACGGCGTAGCATTCCACATAGCGGCTGTCGCAACCGAAGCCGATCGCCTTGTAGGTCTCGGCCAGGTCGACGGCGGCTCGCCAGTGCCGGGCGCTGACGGCCAAGAGCCGCTGGCCCAGGTCGGCCAATTCCGCCGGCGGCGGCACGACCAACTTGGCCGGCCGGTTCTTGGGCAGCTTGGCGAGCTCCAATACGATGAACCGGTTGCGATCGGCTTGGCTGTTGAGCGCCAACTCAATCGAGCTGGTCCAGGCGATGTGCCGCAGCGTGAACGCCTTGTGCTTTTGACTGGTCGCGCCGCGCATCGACGACGTGCCGCGGGCCGAGCCGCGAAGCATTTCCAGCACCTTGCTGCGGTGATCGTCGGCCTCGAACTCGTCCAGGATCAGCACCTTGGACGTGTGGCCAATCGCCTGCCGCACGCCGGCCTCCGTGCATTTTTGCGCGTACAGGCAGAGCTTGCCGAACAACTGCTGCAGGGCCTTTTCCACGAGCATCGTCTTGCCGCTGTTACTCGGGCCGATCACGGCAACCTGCGGCCGAAAGTGCCAGCAGGACTGAATCCAGGTCGCCATGGCTAAGCCGGTGATGAGCGTTGGCGACGTCGGATGCGACCAATTGTCCCAGCGCGCGAATAGCTGCCGAGCTTCCTCGACTGTTTCCGCACAGAATTCCGGTCGCTCAGCGGCTTGCAGATAGTTGGCCAAGACGACCGAATCGAACCAAGCCGCGTCGCCGCCGACAAAATCCAGCCGCTGCTTGTCGACGACCGGCGACGTGCTGCGGACCAGAGACTTGCTGTCCCAGACGTCGGCCGACTGCGGTCCGACGAACACGAGCTTTTCGCCGACCGGCCAGACACCCAGGCCAATCGGTAGTTCGGCGCTCAGCGTCGGCAGCGTACTGGCCACCTTGCTGATCGCCTCGCGGACGTCGCTCGATAGGTGCTTGCCGGGCGTCGGCTCCCCGCCGTCGGGCGAAATGAACTCGTCCACGGTCTCGCCGCCGAATGCGACGATCATCTTGTTGCGCGAGAATCGGTCGATGTCTTTGATCGTGGTCTTTTTGTTGGTCGTCCGGCTGTAGACCTCGATGGTCGATTCCGTGCCCTCGACTTGGCCAACGACAACAACGCCCATGGTTTCGAGCAGGGCGGTTTCCGGCGCGATTTCCAGCCGCTTGTCTTGCCGGTCGACGGGCTCCGTCGCCTTGGCCAACTGGAACAGGTCCGCGTAACTGCGGGCCACGCCCCGGAGCTCGCCGCCGCGGTCGGCGCCGGTCAGCCAGTCCCGCAGGTCGATCTTGGGCGCTGGCTCGCCTTCCTTGGCCGGCTTGGGCTGCGGCAACTGAACGTTGCGGACTTCCGCTGCGGCGGGCGCCAGGGCGGCAACCCAGACGGCCGCGCCGATCTGGCCGGGCCCGATCTCCTTGCCGGGCTGCGGCGGATCCACGTCGAAGCAGACGCAAACCTTTTTGCCCGCGAACGCCCACAGCCATTCCGGTCGCGGGTGATAGGAGCAGCCGCCAGCGGAAACCACGACGTGCCCGACGGCCCGCTCACCGAGGGCCAGCAGCGCCGCCTGCATCGCCAGCAGGTCGGTCAGTCCTTCGACGACCCAGACGACTTTGGTCGTCGCTTCGGCGATCGTGCGGAGTGCCGCGCAATTCATCAGCCCAGGCGTGCCGAGCGTCATCGTCTTGGTTTCGCTGGGCTCGCGGCCCTTGCCCTTGTAGATGCGGACCTTGGCGCCGTCCTGCCGCACGCTGTGCCAGGCCGTCGGCTCGCCATCCAGCAGCGACGAACCGAACATCGGGAACGCGATCAGGTGTTGCTGCAGCTCGGGCCGCACGCCCTTCGGGTAACGGGCAGCGCGAGCGCCGAGGGCAAAGATCGCCTCGACTGTCACGCCGGGCTTGCGCTCGGCGTACATGCGAGCAATCGAAGGCGTGAGCGAGTAGAAGTCCAACTTGTCTGCCGGCAATTCGTCGCCGCCGTCGGGGAGTTTGACGCCGGTCTGCCGGGCGTAGTGCGCGCGGCACTCTCGCCAGTCGCGGGAAATGGAGCCGTGAGCGGCGGCGAAGTCGAACAGCCCGAGCGACTGGCCGTCGCCGCCAAAGTCGCGGTATCGTCCGCGGGCCGGTCCGTCGCCAACGTTGATCTCGGCCGACGGGTCGCGGTCGTCTCGGCCGACGGCATGCACCGGCAGCCAGCCGGTTGCACGGGCGTGAGCGCCGGCCGCGATGCGCACGCCCAGCGCGCGGTATTCAGCTTCGATGTCCAGGCGAGCAAGGATTTGTTGCGTGGCCTCCAGCCACTTTGCACGTGCATCCTGCGTTGCCATGCGGTCGCTCCGTCGGTTGGTGCTACACGAACAACGGCCTGTGCAGTCGCCGAGCCTCGCGCGACTCAGCGCAGAGTTCCTCGCACAGTTCCGTGAGTTGGTTGACTTGGATGCTTCCGGCAAGGATCGACGCGAGGCCAATGCGGCCGGTCAGTTCGCCGGACTCGGCCCACTCGCGGAGTTGGTCGGTCGTGATGTAATGCGAGCCCGACTTACGCCTGCGCTTCGGCACCTTCCGCCTCCTTCTCCTTCTTGCGGTAGTCCGCGTCGTGATCTTCGATCTCGCGACAATCGACCCAGTACAGCCGGCCGAAGTCGCAGCGCATCAGGATGCTCAGCCCGACCGTCACTTCTCGCCCGAAATGGCAGAGCACCTTGCGCCCGATGTCGTGCCCGCCGTCCGGCTTGGTCCAGCGGTAGATTTGTTCGCTCAGCTTGGCTTCGCTGCTCACTTGCCCTCCATTGTGCTGACTTACGGAAGCGTGTCCTCAAAGCACTCGTGCTGCTCGCCTACGAGCTTCACCTTGTCGAGATTTTCACAATCCAGCAGCGACAGCCGCAGGCCGATGTTGTTGCCGGGGCCGAGTTGATTCATCAGCCAGCCGAGGCAGTGCGCGTCGTGCATGCGACCGATTCTCTTCGCCGCCGCCTGCTGCGCGCGGGTCAACTTGATCGTGATCTTCATGCCTGCTCCTTCGCCTCTGGATGCTTGGTCTGCATATGCCGCTCCAGGTTCACGAAATGGCGATTGCAGCAGGGGCAAACGCCGTTCTGTACGCGGTTGCGGATGCGCTTGGTCGCCGCTTGCTGCGCGGTCAACTGCCGCTGCACAGCCTGCCTTGCGGAGCGCTCGTTGTTCCGGTCCGCCAGCACTTGGTCGAGCCGCTGCATTGTGCGAGTCAGTTCGCGCTGAAGTTTGTCTGACCTGGACTCGCCGGCCTGAATGTATGAATGACCATGCGGGCAGTAGATCGAATACTTCACGCCACGATCGTGCTGGCGCAACTGATAGTCGTGCAGTTCACTCGGCACCGCATGCCGGCAGCCGCACCAGCACGTAACGACCTTCAGTTGTCCGCTGTAGTTGATTGTCTCGCTCACTTGTCTTGCTCCTTCGCCAGTTCGGCCAACAGCGCGTCGGACAAGAAGTCGTGATTCGTGCGAGGCGATACGCCCTTGATTATGTAGACCCACGTGTCCTTCGTGAGCGTGCAGCCGCCGTAATCGACGTAGCACGCCTTGGCACGCGACTCGATTTTGCGGAGCATTTCCGCTGCCGCTAGCAACCTGTCAAACTCCCCTTTGCGCATCGTTACCATTTGATCGCCTTCGTAGACGAACTCCCGCCACGATTCGATTTCATCTTGCGTCAAAAACGTCGCGTCCATCACTTGCCCTTTCGCTACATGACCAACTCGCCCCGCGCCATCTGACTCCGCATGATCGCCTCTTCGCGCATCACGCTGGCCGTGTCCAACGGACACAGAAGCCCCTCCAGGCCCCACGACCGCGACCGGAAATGCAGCGGCCAACTCGGATCGCCGCTGTGATGTAGGCCGGTTGGTTCGCTCTTGCACGGCATGCGCCAATCAATCTCCGGTAGCACGCGGACAATCTCCGCGATGCGCGCCAAGTCGAAGCAGTTGCCGCCCGGCACTTGCAGGATTCGCCAGCCAACGACCTCGCCCTTGCCGCCGCAGTCGCCGCATAGTCTGCCGCCTTCACCGAGGCCGGTTCCTTCGCACTGACAGAGTTTGCCATAACTCGGGTGTTCGTCCTTCGCCGAGCCTTCGCACGTCGGGCACGCCGGCCCGATGATTTCTCGACCCAGGCACGTTGTGCAGGTTGTCTTGCCGAGCAACTTGCGGCAGCGCGACAGGTCGCCGAACGCCGTGTACTCGCCGGAAACGAAATACTGGAACGCATGCTCAGCGTTCGGCAGTCTGCGTTCTTCGCCGGTCGGCCCGTCGCTCGATTCCGCGCGAATCAGCCAGCGTGCATCCGTGGCGAACTGCTTACCGGCCTGAACGAACGGCGCGTCAATCGAAAACCGCCGACCTCCCCAATCCGTGCGATTACAAAAGAACTCCCACGGGATTGCGGTCGGTTGCTCCGGCAACAGCAGCCGCACTTGGCTCAGGCACAGAGCGGAGGCCAGGGACTTCATCGCGTCGCGTCGTGTCACTCGCATGCTTGGCTCTCCTTCGCGGCACGCAGCCGCTCGACAACCGACTCGCACAATTCCAAGAACTTCTGGCGGTGAGATTTCTTCGCCGCCGACTCTGCCGCCGACTCTGCCGCCGACCTTGCCGCCGACCGCAACGAATCGTCTCCGGTCGCCAAGTAATCCTTGACCACTTGCGGCGCGTCCCACAGGTGCAGCACTTCGCTTGCTCGTTGCCGCGCGAACTCGCGCAACTCGGCCGTGATGTCCTGCCGCCAGAGAATCTTTCTGCGGCGGCAAACCCACTTATCGACCGGGTCGCCGTGCGATTGCAGATCGCCTTCGCACTCCACGCGGCAGAGGATTGCGCCCGGCGCGTATTGCAGAGCGTCGTACGGATGCTCGCTGAAGTGCAGGCCGCTTTCGCACGGGACAAGTATTCCGCTGTACTCCAGCCAGTCGCCGTCAGCCGGCGGCTTGTAGCCGTTGCGCAGTAGTCCGCTGTCGCTCAGAAAGTGCCAGCCTAACATTGGTTCTCCTTCTCCTTTGTCAGCCGCTCGACCTTTAGCTCTAATTCGTCGATCTTTCTGGCCGCCAGCCGCAGCGTTTCGCGGCAAGCATCCATACTCCACATCCTGGCAATCTGCCGCAGTTCTTCTTGCAGGGTCATCGCTGCGTCTCCTTCGCGTGCAGTTTTCGCCGATACTCCTCCAAGTCTCGATGCGCCGCGAACAACTCGTTGTTCAGGTTGTCGCGTTTCCGTTCCGACGCATCGAGCGCGTGCGCCAACTGCGTGAGCAGACCACGCACGAAGCTGTTGAGCCGTGTACTGCCGCGCGACAGGTTGCGGGCCTCACGAATTAGCGCCTGCACGTCGCTGGTCATGCCTGTGCCTCCACGATGCGACGGCCAATCCACTCGGCGACGTTCACCGTTACCGCGTTCCCGCACATGCGATAGCGCGTCGAGTCCGCGACTTCGGTTCCGTCCGCTCGCCACCGCGTCCAGTCGTCCGGGAAACCCTGCAACCGCTCGCATTCCCGCGGAGTCAGTCGGCGGACGCAACGACCGACCAGTACACCAGGACTCTGCTGCGTTCCGCTGTCGCTACTGGTCAGCGTCGGCGACTGCTCGACTTGGAAACCATCGCTGCGGGCCTTGGCGCCTTGCCCGCGTTTGAATCCGGCCACAACTGCCACCTGCCCGCCGCCGTTTTGGTGCGATCCGTCGTGGCTCATGCTGCGCAGGGTCGGCGCCAGTTCTCCGGCGCAGGTGAAGGCGATGCACTGAGCTCCTTCATGCAGCGTATAGGCGGGCGAGCCTGGCTTGGGCGTTGATCGGTTGTGGCGACTCGTGATCTGGTTCGGATCGAAGGCCATCGGCACCAGTGGCACGCCTCTGCCCGTTCCATCCTCGCTCGCGTCGTGCCCTTCGCCGGTCAGCGTGTGCGTCACGACAAAATCCTCGCCGTTGGCGTCGTATCCGTAGCCGCTGCCGACAGCGCCTCGCGCAACGCATCGGGCAACCGTCGCCCCCGCTTCTCGGCGCGGCGGAGAATCCCACGGCAGGCTTTCGCGCTCAAATAGTATTTCGGCTGCACTTCGCATACATCCTCCAGCACGCCCGACAATGAACACGCGCCGGCGCCGCTGGGGAACTCCGAACCACTGAGAGTCGAGCACGCAGTAGGCGAACCCATACCCGAGTTCGCCCAGCGTCCAGAGCACGGCTCCCATGTCTCGTCCGCCGTTGCTCGACAGGAGGCCAGGCACGTTCTCGATGCAAACCCATGCGGGAGCGAACTCTCCGATAACCCTGGCGAACTCCCACCAAAGTCCGCTGCGCTTTCCGTCCAGGCCAGCACGTCGTCCAGCCACCGAAAGGTCTTGGCAGGGAAATCCTCCGCAGAGCACGTCGGGCCGCTGCTCAGTCGATCGAACAGTAATCGCTGCGACATCCGTGTGCGTCTCCTCGTGCGGCCAGTGCCGGCGTCGAACCGCGTTGCATGTCTTGTCGATCTCGCAGGCGAACGCTTGCCGCATGCCGGCCCGCTGGAAGCCAAGATCAAAGCCGCCTACTCCCGCGAACAATGAGCCGAACGTCAGCATGCCGTGCCACCCCCCCGCAGCCGCTCGAAAATCATTAATCCGCCCTTGGTTCTTCCGCACCGTCGCCAGCCCGCCATGATGAAACAAAAGCCGGGATTTCGACTCCGCACTGCTTGCGGATTGACGTAGGTGTAATGCCGCAGACCAGGCCAGACGCAATCAGCGATTGCATCCGCCTGTCGAATAAGTTCGCTGCTTCGGTAAGCTCCCTCATTCCTGAACGCGGCGCAGTTGACTCCGGTTTGTCCGCTACCGTCGATGAACTTTCGCCACACGAAAAAAGCGTCCCCTGCTGCCGTGCGCAGGACGACTTTCTGTCCAGGCCCGCAGAACAATTTTCGCTTCCGTCCATCTCGATACCTGTACGCCGAGTAGTGCCGCTCGTAGAGAGCCAAGCACGTTGCGTCACCGTCGCGCGTCAGCCACCAGAGCGGTTGCATTCACTGCCCCCTCAGCCGCAGCCATGAGGGCTAGCGTTGACGATTGCACGCCTGCACCGAGGCTGAGAAAAACAGGTGTATTCAACGGACCGCCTCCTTGCCGGACAACTTGGCAATCTCCGCGTCGCGGGCGGCGAGCAGCTTTCGTCTATCCCGCTCCCAAAACCGATTGAGCACTCTCAACGTCACCGTTTCCGCAAACCCGCGCGTGCTGCAAAACCACCAATGCACGCGCGGATAATCCTGCTGCCAATCGACAACCGTACGGAAAACCGTCTTGGGCCTCAACTCGCTCTGCGGCGGCGGACTGCCAAGCACCGCTCCCCAGTCGCCCTCGACGACGACGGCCGCGAACTCGAACACGCTGAGCCGCTGGATTTCCCGCTCGAATCGCTCGCGGCCAGAGCCTAGCGAACCGAACAGATCGACTAGCGACTTGCGTTCAACAGCAACTCGCTGCTCAAAGCCGCGAATCGAATAATCGCCGGACTGCAAGCACGCCCGCACAGTCGGCACGATGAGCGGTCGCCGGCCGTCCTTGGCGTCGGAGTTGTGATTCTGGAAAACGAACGGATGCTGCTCGCGGGTGTCGATCACGATTTCATACGGCAGCAAGAGGAAGTCGAACTCCGGTTCCAACTTCACGCGCGGCCGCCGTGCCTTGGTCTTGCTCCTGCTGCTCATATCGCAGTCGCCTCCGCGTGCTCAGCGCTTTCCGCACCGTAGAACTGCTCGACTTGCTCGCGCAGGAACGTCTTGCGATTGGCCAGGGCCAACTTGCGGCAGTCCGTGTCGATCACGTCTTTGCTGCCGATGCACACGGCCAGCCGCTCCGCTCGACTGATCGCTGTGTAGACCAGTTCGCGGCAGCCGACCCAACGAGCGCCGCGCGAGTCGTCTACCAGGTAGACCACGACGGGCCATTGCGAGCCCTGCGATTTGTGGACGGTGATCGCGTAGGCCAGGTCCAGCGAATCAAGCTGCTCGCCGGCGAAGCGGCAGAGTCGCGCCGGCAAGTCGAAGTAGACCCAGGCGAAGCCCTTGCCGGTGGAGACGACGCGGCCCGTCTCGCCGTTGGCGACGAACTCGTTGTCGCCTTGGGCTGGCTTTCGTTCGGCAAGAAAGTTTGCAATCCATTCCGCGGATTCAGTCAGATCGACTTCCGCGATTTTTTGTCCGATCTGCGCCGGCACAAACTGATTGCTCAGGCAGATCACCTTTTCGCCGAGCGCAAACCGCGAGCCCTGCGGAACGACGTTCGGATTGAGCAGCGCCCGCAACTTCGCGTTGACCGCCTTCCGGCCGACGTCGCTCGAATCGTTCGTGATCGTGAGCACCTGGCAGCCCCAGACCGGATCGATCGACGAACCGCGCAGCCGATCAAGGAACGTTTCCAATTCGCGCAGCGCCAGTGCTCCGCTGCGCGCCGGCAAGTGCAGCAGATTGCGCCCGTTGGCCAGGTCCAATTGCGGGCTCGCCTGGAACGGCAACCCGCGTCGAATGCGGTCGCAGCAGACGACGATATCGCCAGCGTTGCGGCGGATTTCGGTCAGCTCGCCGTGCGGCACGCCGCCGGCCAGCAGATCCCGCAACGGTGCGCCGTGGCCGACCGGCGGAAGCTGGCCCGTGTCGCCGATCAAAAGGACATGCGCGCCGGTCGGCAGTGCGGCAAACAGGCTCGCCGCCAGGTTCGTGTCCAACATCGACACTTCGTCGACCGCAACGAACCTCTGGGCAATTGGACTGCCCGGCCCGCGGCGAAACCCCCAGCCCTTGCCGTCGTGGCCGTTGCGCCCGACCTCTAGCAGCCGGTGGATCGTCGTCGCGCACAGCGGCAAATTGTGTTTGGCCATGGCTGCCGTGATTCGCACCGCCGCCTTGCCGGTCGGCGCGCAAACCGCGATCTCCGACGGGCGCCGGCGCTCGACAATTCGCCGCAGGATCGCCGCGGCCGTGTGCGTCTTGCCGGTACCGGGTCCGCCGGTCAGGCAGCAGACGCGACCGCGCAGCATGCGGGCGACGGCGGCGGCTTGGTGATCGCTCACGCCATCCAGGTCGGACACGTCGGGCCAGAGCGTTTCGGCTGCTCTACGCATTCGCGGGCTCCAGATAGGCTTCGTGCGGCAGTGATTCCGCCTCGATTGCCGCGATCTTCGCCGCGACGAACGCTTCGTTTTCCGCGTGCTCGCGCACCGCCAGCCAGCCTTGACCTTGCGCGTCGACGCGACGGGCGAGCCAGCGGGCACGGAGCCCGAGTTTGATTGCCTTGACCGGCTTGAGCGGGCAACCGCTGATCGCCTGGCCGAGCAGTTGCACGACGCGCGACTCCGGCAACCAGGTGTCGCCGCTGCTGTCGGATTTCACCGCGTGCCACAGGACGACCATCTGTCGCTTGAGTCGGCCGAGCGGCAGGCCCAAGTCGCTGTAGAGCTGATCGCAGCGGGCGAAGCCGCAGCCCGGCAGTTCCTCGACTAGCAGACAAAACGGATCGCGTTGAATGCGAGCGGGCGCCAGGATGCCCCACTTTTGGACGCAGGCTTCGGTGAGTGCGCCGGGGAACCCGCGACCGGAAAACAGGTTGGTCAGTTGGATTTTTGTATCTTCGAGCGCGACCAACTTTTGCAGCGCCGCCGCCGCTTTGTGCGCCTCATCGACCGACAGCCCGCACGCCTTCGCCGCCGCTTCGGGTTGCGTGCGGAGCACCTTGACTGCTTCGCTACCGAAGGCGTCGTACAGTCGGCCGGCGCGACGGAGCCCAATGCCCGGCGCGTACTTTTCCAGGTAGCGGACCAGGCCGTGGCGTGAATGCGGTTCGCGGCGAACGAATTGAGAGAACTTGAACTGCTTGCCGTGCTTGGCGTTTTCTTCCCAGTAGCCGAAGAATTGGTAGACGAGCCCCGGGATTAGCTCGCCTTCCTCTGCCGGCCCGAGGACGCAGGTCTTGTCGGCCAGCATGCCGATGCAGAAGTTATTGCCTTCCTCCGGCGAGCGCCAGCGGAGCCCCGA
This sequence comes from uncultured Flavobacteriaceae bacterium, assembly GCA_964647355.1. Taxonomy (GTDB): domain Bacteria; phylum Pseudomonadota; class Alphaproteobacteria; order Micropepsales; family Micropepsaceae; genus SZUA-430. The sequence continues at coordinate 39,299 of CAZYGK010000014.1, forward strand.
GAACTCGCCGACGTGATCGGTCATCGGTTTGGTGCGGGCCATGGTTCGCCTTTGTTCGATTTCTCAGTGGCAAGTGCAGGAATCGAACCTGCCGGGGGGAGCTACCCGCGCCGCTCATGAAGCGGCCCCTACCCAACTTGCCGTGTGCCGGTCTCTCACCACCCAGGCCGGCATGGGCTCACAACTGCGCTCGACTGTGAAACGGCCAAGTCGGCAGGAGGTGGACTTGGGGCAAAGCCAGTCGAGCGCAGCAGGTGACGCACTACAGATCGCTCATGTCCAGCGCGGCCGCAGTCAGCGGTTGCCGAGCAGGCTGAACCGGAGTCGCCGCTTGCGCCGCCACCGCGCCCCGCTTGGCGTCCGCATGCCCTTCGCCAGTGCGTGCCAGGTACTCACCGACGGCAGCTTGGTCCTTGCCGACGTGGGCCACGGCCGGATCGGTCACGCCGTAGACGCGACCGAACGGAATCTGAAACCGCACCTTCGTGTTGTTGTTGGCGTCCGTGTAGTTGTCGGGCTCCAGGTTCGCCACGAACTGCCGGCCGAGCCCCCGACAGAACGTCTTGGGCGTGATCTTGGTCGTGCCGGTCTCGGCATCGACGATGCACTTCTTGCCGTCGATCTCGACTTCCTTGAGCACGCCGATCCCCAGTCCGAACCGGATCGCGGACTTGATCGCGCCTTCCTTGGCCGGCGCGCCGTTCTGGCCCGAGAAGTAGACGCGGTGATAGTGCCGCATGCCCTTGGGCGACTGGCCTTGGGCCGTGTGCAGCACCATGCAATCGAACGACAGCGACGCGCTCTTGGGCGTGCCCTTCTCGCTGATCGTGGCCAGTTCGTCTTGGACGTCAACGACCTCGAAGTGATACCAGCCGGGCAGGTTGACCACGCCGCCGGAATCAACGTCGTCGCGCGAATACTCGCCGCCGTCGAACTCGAACGCCGGTGCAAAATCTTCCGTCATGTCTCGCTCGCTTTCTTGCTGTGCTTATTGGGACTTGATCCAGTGAAACCGTTGCGGGTCCGCTTCAACCGCCTCGACAATTCGCCGGCATTCGTCTCCGGTGTGGACCCAGAAAACCGGATAGCCGAGCACGCTCACACTCGCTTCGTAGACCGCGTGGTAACTGTGCCGCCAAATGCACGGCATGAGCAGTTCAGCGACCAGCGGCCCTAGAAAGGGATTTCGTTGCGGGCAATTCCCGCCTCGTCGCCCTTCTTGGTGAGCCACGCAATGAACTTGTCGGCGGCAACAGGCGATAGCGCCTTCGCGGTCGTCACGCCGAACTTGCCGAGCAGTTGCGCCCACACGTCGCCGCCGATTGCGAGCGCCTGCTTGTAGTAGGCGATTTCATTGAGTTGCACGGCGGACAGCACGTCGGACGGCGCGGCAACGGGTGGTGCAACGGGTGCAGCCGCTGGCGGAGGTGCGGCAGGAGCCGGTGCAGCCTGAGCCGGCGGAACGGTTTTGACCGTCGCCTGCACTTGCTGCGGCGGCTGTGCCGGCTCCGCGTCGGCCTCGCAGGTGTCGCCCAGTTCCTCCGGGCAGTAGATTCCGCTGGCGATTTCCGGCGCCATGGTCCGCACGGCATCGCTGATCGTGCGCGCCCAGAGCATTTGCGTTCTTGCTCTCGGCGAAGCCCAGTTGGTCTTGAAGCCCTTGCGGTCCTTCATCCACACGAACGGCTCTTTCTGGGCTTCCTCCCACGTAAACGCGAACTCCCGCACCTGGCTGCCGTACGTGATCCGCAGTGCCGCGCCTTCCGCGTCGCGCCGCAGGACTTCGTACGTGCCGCCGCGTGCGCGGAGCTCGCCCAGCATGGCGCTCGCCTTCATGCTGAGCTTGCCCTCAACGACGTCGAACTGCCGCAGCACGTCGATCGGGTTCATCCGCTTCGCCGCGCAGGCCAGGGCCAGCACTTTGCCTTGCGACGGATTCTGCAAGCCGAACATGCCCGACTGGAACAGCGTCACGCCGAACGAATCGACGAACTGCATCAGGTCGGTGATCCGTTCGTAGACCGCGACCGTGCCCGCATCCTTGCTGACTGTCGCCACAGCCGTCGTCGTCTTGCCTTCCGCAGCAGTCGCTGCCTGTTCGCCTTTCTTCGGTCGCCCGCGCCGCTTGGGCTGTTCGTCGGCCTCCGTGCTTTCGGTCGCGCCGCCGCCGTCCACGGTCGAACCATCAATCGTGAACTCCGCATCAATCGGTTCCGCTTCTGCTGTCGCTGCCATAGTGAGCAACTCCGTCTGCTTGGGTTTCGCTGCGGCCTTCGCCTCTGCCAGTCGCCGCCGCAGATTGGCGACTAGCTTCCGTTCGTCGAAAATCTCGCTGCCGTCGAACAACTGCGGGTGCGTGCAGGACAACACTCGCAGATCCAAAGTCGTGACGTGGTATTCACGCTTCCGGCACGGACAGCGCTTGGCCTCCGTGGTGTTGAGCCCGAGCGGACACGACGGCAGGATGTCGCGCTGGAGCACTTCGGATTTGGAAAACGTGCAAAGGTTCACAAAAGCACCTAGACCCAGAAGTACCCTTGCAGCCGCCGATACAACTCCTGCACGATCCACACGTCGCTCCGCACGTACTCGGCCAACGTCGCCGGGTCGCTCTGCCACAGCCGCAGCACCTGGCTGCCGTCGCAGTCGCCGGCCGGCGGAACGATTCCGAGCCAGCGGCACAGTTCCTTGAGCTTCGCCGGCTTGCCGCGGCCGAATCGCATGGCCATCAGGTCCAGCACGTCGCGCGAGCCCCACGGCTTCAGGTCGAAAAATCGCCGCGGCTCCACGCCAAGAATCGCCGAGCGAATCAGCAGCACCGGCAGATCGAAGTTGGCGACGTTGTAGCCACAGACTGCGCGGCAAATCCCGCGATCCACGCTGCGCCAGAACTCGTTGAGCAACTCGCGTTCGCAGTCGTCGCTGCTGGACTGTGCGAGCAGCGCCCGCGGGGCCTCGCTGTCGGTCGCCAGTCCGATAGCAACGATCCGGCAGAACTCCGGCGTGCAGGACAGCAGCTTGTTCCGCTCGGCTGCTGCGGTCGTGCATCGCTCGCGCTCGGCCCGCAAATCGGCAACCGCATCCGCCACGCCTTTGCGCGGCTTGACCGTCAGCAACTCGGCCGACAGCAGCGCGTCGAGCCACTCGTCATCGGGCTGCAACTCGCCGATCGTTCGCTTGATTGAATCCAGCGTGCCGCCCAACACGTCGGCCAGCGGCGGGCATTCCAGTGCCGGCTTGGGCGTGCGCGGCACCGGCAACGGCGGCAGGCCGAAGGAATCGAGCCGCGAAAAGTCCGGCACGGTCTCCAAATCGAAGTAGACGATGCTCTCTTGCGACGGCGCCCGTCGTGGAGTCGCCGGAGCCGGCTGCGGTGCATTGGCTCTTGCCGCAGCCGCCGCCGCAGGAATCTCCACCGCGTCCAGTTCGATGTCGTCTAGGTCCAGGTCCAAATCGGTCGTGTCAATCACGCTCACGCTCGCCATGCTCGCCCTCGCTTTCCTGTGCTTGTTCGCCTTCGCCTTCGCATTCGCCCTGTGCGCCCTGCGCGACTTGCTCACACTCAAGCCGTTCCGTCACTTCACGCCGCAGAATCCGCACGCTGCCCGGCGCGTCGATCGACAGTCGCACCTTGCCGAAGCCGACATGCACCGGCTGAATCTCGATGCGCTCGCCATTCGGCAAAAACATGTCGATCGACTCCCCGGGGTAACGAGACAAAACCAGTCGTCCCATGACTCGCGCCTCCGTTCGCTCGCGGCGATTGCTCACCGCTCAACCAAGCTGCGGCCCGCTCTCCCTGCCGGCCGCAGCCGTCGTCCGTGCCGACGGCAATCCCTCGCCGCATCCGTCGCCGGTGACTCCGAGTCGCCGGGCTTCGTGAGTTGTGCGCGTACCTTCTGCGCAGCTGGTCTCTGGGGTTCGTTCGCTAACTCAGGTCAGGCAGCGCGAGCGACTAAGCGCACGCACGCTGACGGGAGCGGGGCCGCTTGGCCTTCGATGACTTCGGCCGACGCGGCGAGAACTGAAAGCACACGGTCTCCGCGTCGTGCATCACGATTCGCACGCGCAGCCGATTGCGCTGCGCGTAGC
>CAZYGK010000014.1:43490-44646 GCA_964647355.1 uncultured Flavobacteriaceae bacterium
GAAAATACGGCGGCAGACACCGTTTTACGGTGTTCAGCAGCGCAGCCGGCCGCCTCCGTAAAGCACACGAAATCCCCGAGAATCCACGGCATTTCTGGCCGTTCGCCCTCGTAGCTCAGGGGAAAGAGCGGCGGTTTCCTAAGCCGCGTCCGGGATCAACGACCTCCCGACGCAACCCGTTTGGCAGCAGCGACGTTAGCGCGTCGGAAGTGTACGGAGTTGGCCGTTTTCTACGAAAGACCGTACGGAGTTGGCTGCAAATCATGCGAGTTCCCGCCTACCGAAAGCACAAGGCCAGCGGTCGCGCCGTGTTCTCTTGCCGGCGGCTCTTTGGCGACGATCGGGAAGTCTACTTGCCGGGCCCGTACGGCTCGCCGGAGTCGAAGCGCGAGTACCAAAAGCTGCTCAGCGCACTATTCGCCAAGGAGGCCCGCGATCCGGCACGCGAAGCCCGCGAAGAACAGGCCGCCAAGGCCAAGTACAGGCGACCGCGAACGCCGACCGTTGGCGACTTGGTCCTGGCGTATCTGACCTTCGCAGAGGAACGCTACGGCTCGCCAAAGCACCGGGAATTCAAGCACTTCCGCGCAGCACTGACGCACTTGCTCACACTCTACGACGGCACCTTGCTTGAGGATTTTGGCCCAGTCCGACTAGAAGCAGTCCGCGACGCGATGGTTGCCAGCGGTTGGTCGCGCAAGTATTGCAACGCCCAGGTCGGCCGCATCGGTCGCGTGATCCGCTGGGCTGTCGCTCGGGAATGGTGTCCTTCGTCCGTGCTGACCGGCGTGCAGGCACTGGAGCCGCTGCGGTTCGGTGCGTCGAAGGCACGCGAGACGGCTCCGGTCCGACCGATTGCCCGAGAGCACGTCGACGCAGTCCTGGACCACTGCGGCGAGCAGCTTCGGACGATGATCGAATTGCAGTGGCTCACCGGCATGCGCAGCGACGAACTGACTGCGATGCGCTGGGCCGCAATCAACCGCAGCGGAAAGACCTGGCTGTACGAACCCGAGACGCACAAGACCAAATGGCGCGGGCGGCAAAAGGTCATTCCGCTCGGGCCGAAAGCCAGGGCAGCGCTGGCAGCATATGCGAGCGTCGATCCGGCGGCCTACTTGTTCAGCCCGCGGCGAGCGTTTGCGGAACTCGGCCG
>CAZYGK010000015.1:0-44620 GCA_964647355.1 uncultured Flavobacteriaceae bacterium
CGGTCAGGCTCATCACGCCGCCCATGCCTTGGACGACCATGTCGTAGGCGGGCTTCGTTTTGTACGGGCCGGTGTGACCGAAGCCGGAGATCGCGGCGTAGATCAGTCTCGGATACCGCGCGTGCAAGCTTCGCCAGTCGTAGCCCAGTTTTTCCATCGTGCCGCCGCGATAGTTTTCGACCAGAAGGTCGGCTTCGCCGAGCAGGCGTTCGAATACCTCGCGGTCGGCGTCGGCTTTGAGGTCGAGGGCGATCGAGTGCTTGCCGCGGTTCAGCGACATGAAGTAGGCGGACTTGCCTTTGATGAACGGGCCGATGTGGCGGGCGTCGTCGCCGGTCTTCGGCGGTTCGACCTTGATCACCGTCGCGCCGAGGTCGGCCAGCATCATCGTGCAATAGGGGCCCGCGAGAACGCGCGTCAGGTCAACGACCTTGAGGCCGGTGTAAGGACCGTCAGTCATTCGCATCGTCGTCGAGGCGTTTGCCTTCGAGTTCGTTGTCGGACCGTTTGCGTTCGGCGTCGCCTTTCTTGCGCAAGTGTTTTGGCGTGCCGTGCTTGACGCGGTTGTTCTCTGCGGTCTTTTCGGCTTCGGCCTTTGCCTTGGCTTTGCGCACGCGGTTCAGGTTGACGACTTCGCCCATCACATTTTCTTTCTGTAGTGCGCCAAAACGAAGACCCGTAGGGCGCTGGAGAGATTGTTGCCGCGGCCTTCGCGTTTGTCTATCTCGTCGATTAGTTTGGCGAGGGGACGCTTCAGTTCCGCGGCGATTTCGGTCAGCGCTTGCCAGAATTCGGCTTCCAGCGACACGCTGGTGCGGTGGCCGGAAATCGTGACGGAGCGCTTGAGTTTCTTGACCGGCATTAGATCACGAAGGAGGCGAGCCAATAGCTGACGGCGGCGATAGCGGCGGAAGCCGGGATTGTGATGATCCAGGCGATGACGATCCCACGCGCGACGCCCCAGCGGACAGCCGAGGCTCGGCGCGAGGCGCCCACACCGATGATTGCGCCGGTGATTGTGTGCGTTGTCGAGACGGGGATGCCGAGCGAGGTCGCGCCGAAGAGCGTGATGGCGCCCGCCGTCTCGGCGCAGAAGCCTTGCATCGGGGTTAGGCGCGTGATCTTCGAGCCCATCGTGTGCACGATGCGCCAGCCGCCGAACAGGGTCCCTAAGCCCATCGCGCCGTAGCAGGAGAGCGCGACCCAGAGCGGGATGTCGAATTTGTCGCCTGTCATGCCGTGCGAGAACAGCAGGGCCGCGATGATGCCCATCGTCTTTTGCGCGTCGTTGCCGCCGTGGCCGAGCGAGTAGAGTGCCGCCGATACGAACTGAAGTCTGCGGAACGTTCCGTCGGCGAAGGCCGGTGTCGCGCGGACGAAGAGCCAGGAAGTGAGAAGCACCAACAACAGCGCGAGGAAGAGACCGGTGAGTGGGGAGCCTGCGATCGCGATGACGGTCTTGTTCAGACCGCCCCAGATGACCGCGTCGAATCCTGCTTTGGCAACGCCGGCACCGACGATGCCGCCGATAAGGGCATGGGAACTCGATGACGGGATGCCCGCGAGCCAAGTGACCACGTTCCAGACGATCGCGCCCATTAGCGCGCCGAAGATGACGGCGTCGTCGATGAGCGTGGGTGCAACGATGCCCGAGCCGACGGTTTTTGCGACGGCGACCCCAAAGAAGAAGAAGGCGACGACGTTAAAGAATGCGGCCCAGGCGACTGCCCAATGGGGTTTCAGCACTCGGGTCGAGACGATCGTTGCTATAGAGTTGGCGGCGTCGTGCAGGCCGTTCAGAAAGTCGAACGCTAGGGCCACGAAAATGAGAAAGATGAGGACGAGTTCGACGCCGCCGATTTCCATGGGGTCGTTCCGCCCTACAGGTGTTCGATGACGAGGCCGGATATTCGGTTGGCGACGTCTTGGAAGCAGTCGGCGACCTTCTCCAAGTGGTCGTAGATTTCGGAGCCCTTGATGTAGACGAGGGCGTCGGCGCGCGCCGGGCCATGGAGTAAGGCCTTCAGTCCTTCGAGGCAGATTTGGTCGGTTTGTTCTTCGAGGCGGATGATTTCCTCGGTGATAACGTTGAGGCGCGGTGCGTTCTTGGCGAGCGAGCGCAACAGCGGCAACGCTTCGCTCATGAGCGACGATGTCTTCACGACGAGGTCGCCGATCTGACGCATTTGCGGTTCGAACTTGTCGACTTCGAACAGCGACACGGCCTTGCCGGTCTTGTTCATCTGATCGACGGCGTCGTCCATCGAGGTGATAAGGCCTCGGATGTCGCCGCGATCAAACGGTGTGATGAAAGAGCGGCGGATCGCCTGCATCACCTCTTCGGTGATGAGGTCGGCCTGGTGCTCGTGCTCGGCGATTTTGGTGCAGTACTCCGACGTCTTCGGGCCGCCGTCGAGCATTCCGCGCAGCGCCTGCGCGCCGTCGCTTGCGCATTTCGCGTGGCGTTCGAACATGTCGAAAAAGCGCTCTTCGCGCGGCATCATTTTTTGGAACCAGCCCAGCATCGCGTCCAAGACCCTTTCGTGCGCGGTTTCTGTAGCGGACCGCGCGAAGGCCGTCATCAGTTTGGCGCAGCAGGGCTCCGGATAAGATCGGCTATTTCGGCCCGATCATGTCTTCCGGGCGCACGATGCGGTCGAATTCTTCTCCGGTGATGAGGCCGGTCTTGACTGCCTCCTCGCGCAACGTCGTGCCGTTTTTGTGGGCGGTTTTCGCGATCTTGGCGGCGTTGTCGTAACCGACTTTCGGGGCGAGCGCGGTGACCAGCATCAGTGAGCGCCGCATGAGCTCGTCGATTTGCTTCGTGTTCGCTTCGATGCCGGCAACGCAGCGGTCGGTGAAGCTGACAGCCGCGTCTCCGATCAGGCGGATCGAGTGCAGGACGTTGTGAATGATTACGGGCTTGAAGACGTTCAACTCCATGTGGCCCTGACTGCCGCCGATCGTGACGGCCACGTGGTTGCCCATCACTTGGGTGCAGGCCATGGTCAGCGCTTCGGCCTGGGTCGGGTTCACTTTGCCCGGCATGATCGAGGAACCCGGCTCGTTCTCCGGCAGGATCAGTTCGCCCAGACCTGAGCGTGGGCCGGAACCCAGCAAGCGGATGTCGTTGGCGATCTTGAACAGCGAAGTCGCGATCGTGTTCAGAACGCCGGAGAACTCGACGAGCGCATCGTGCGCGGCAAGCGCCTCGAATTTGTTCGGGGCGGTGACGAACGGATAGCCGGTGATCTTCGAGACTTCGTCGGCGAAGCGCTCGGCGAAGCCGGGGAGCGCGTTCAGGCCCGTGCCGACGGCGGTGCCGCCTTGCGCGAGCGGGTAGAGGCGGGGCAGTGCGGTCACCACGCGCTCGATGCCGAGTTCGACTTGGCGGGCGTAGCCGCCGAATTCCTGGCCGAGCGTGATCGGCGTCGCGTCCTGCAGATGCGTGCGGCCGATTTTGATGATCTTCGAGAACTCATGCGCCTTGCTCAAGAGTGAGCCGTGCAGGCGGCGCAGGCCGGGCATCAAACGGCGGTGTATTTCCAGCACCGTTGCGATGTGCATCGCGGTCGGGAAGCTGTCGTTCGACGATTGGCCGCGGTTGACGTGATCGTTCGGGTGCACAGGTTTCTTCGAGCCCATTTCGCCGCCCAGCATTTCGATGGCGCGGTTCGAGATCACCTCGTTCGCATTCATGTTCGTCTGCGTGCCGGAGCCGGTTTGCCAGACGACGAGCGGGAAGTGGTCATCGAGTTTGCCGGCTATCACTTCGTCGGCGGCCTTCGAGATCGCGTCGCCCAGCTTTGGGTCGAGGTCTTTCAGCGCGACGTTCGCGACGGCGGCTGCCTTTTTCACGATCCCGAACGCGTGGACGAGGGCGAGCGGCATACGTTCGCCGCTGATCTTGAAGTTTTCGAGCGAGCGCTGGGTCTGCGCGCCCCAGTACTTGTTCGTTGGAACGGCGATGGGTCCGAAGGTGTCGGTTTCGGTGCGCGTGCTCATCTTCTTCTCAAGGTCACTTCTTGCGGAATTTGTCGAGGCTTACGACCTCGCCGGGCTGGTCCGGTTTGGGGGCCGGGGCGGGGTCGGGTTTCGGTTCGGGCTGTTCGAGCTTTGCCGGGGGTGGTGCCGGTTCTCTGGCCACGGGAAGGCCTGCTTTTGCTTCCGGCTGCTGCATCTGGAAGCCGAGTTGGAACTTCTGCGAAGGATCTTCGAAGGCGAGGATTGCGGTGAAGGGGACGACGATGGTCGCCGGGATCTTTTGAAAGTTCAGCGTCACTTCAAATGCGTCGTTGCCGATCTTCAGATTCGCATATTGGTTCTGCAGGACGATCATCATCGCTTCGGGATACTGCTCGCGCAGAAAATCCGGGATATCGACGCCCGGTGCGGTGGTCGCGAAGACCACCTTGAAGTGATGCGACCCGACGATGCCGCCCTTGGCGACGTGGCTGAGGGCGTCGCGCACCACTCCGCGGAGCGCCTTATCCACCAGCGCCTGGTAGCCGATGAAATCCTTGGACATGGGACAAGGGTGTAGCGCGCGGCGCCCTTGGGCCGCAAGGCGGCCAAACGCGCGGGGTGGGGCTTGACTGCATTCCCTGGAATGTTTATTATATTCTAAGGAATGTAAGAGGAATCCATGGATCGGACACGAGAATACGGCACCGCGTTTGCGGTCGCGTTGGTGCATGTCGGTTTGTTGTCGGCGGGGTTCCTGATCCTGGCCGATCAGTTTTCGTTCCCCGAAATCTTGCGGGCGCCTTCGGAAGCGCGGCTTGCGCTGTTCAGACAGAACCAAGGGCTGATCGTGCCCGCGTACTATATGATGGGGCTCTCGGGGCTGACGCAGATCATGCTCGCGGTGCTCATTCATCAGAGCTTCGCGCGGCCGGGCAGCACTTTGCTGCTGGCAGCGCTGGTTGCGGGCGTGCTTGGCGGTGCGTTTCAGATGATGGGCTTCATGCGCTGGCCGATTGCGGTGCCGTATTTGGCTGAACAGATGGCGCTGGCGCCGACAGCCGAAGTGCGCGGGGTCGTGGCCCTGCTCGAAGGGTTGTTGAACCGGTACGCGGGGATGACGATTGGGGAGCATCTTGGGTTTCTGGGGCAAGGAGCTTGGACACTGCTTGTTTCGCTCGCGATGTTTCGCGGTGCACTGTTTGCGTGGCCCTACGGCGTCGTTGGCGTCGTTCTGGGTGCGCTCATTCTTGCTGGTAGTCTCGAGCAGCTCGGCGGACCGTTCGAGGCGATCGGGTTCTTGTCTGCGCCGGTATCGGCTTCTTGGCTTGGGTGGCTTTTGATGTGCAGTGTGTCGCTAGCACGAACGCAGGCGGACGGTGTAGGGCCTAAGTTCTTCATCTTCTCGGCGGTGGGGCTCGCGGTGTCGATGGGCGGACTTGCTGCAACGGCAATGATGTAGGGAGGGATCTCATGACAACGCGCCGAACGTTTCTCCGTGTCGCCGGAACATCCGTCGTCATTCTGGCGGCGGGAGCAGCCGGTCTTACACAGTGCGATCCGATGCCCGATGCGGCTGTCGAGGCCTGGAAGGGGCCGACGCCCGATATGCGCGATCCGCGTGTGCGGGCGTTGTCCTACGCGCTGCTTGCACCGAATCCCCACAACATGCAGCCGTGGATCGCCGATCTTCGCGAACCCGATGCGGTGACGTTCTTGTGCGACCGATCACGGCTGCTGCCGCAAACCGATCCGTACGCGCGCCAAATCACGATCGGATGCGGCGCCTTTCTCGAGCTGTTGCGGATGGCTGCCGCTGAGCAGGGGCTTCGCGCCGACGTGACCGCCTTTCCTGCGGGCGATTGGCCAGAGGGCAGCGTCGGCGATCAGCCGATTTGCCGCGTGGCGTTCGCTCCCGACGACAAGGTCGTGCGCGATCCGCTGTTTGCGCAGGTAACCAAGCGGCGAACGAATCGCGCTGTCTATGAGGTGACGCCCGTGACTGGGGCTGAGGCGGCGGCGCTCGCGGACGCGTCGCGTGGCTCGGCTGTCGGCTTTCACTGGACGAGCGACGTCGCGCAGCTGGCGCGGCTTTCAGGCATCGCGAAGCGTGCGTGGGACATCGAGGTCAAGAAAGATGCGACCTATCTTGAAAGCGTAAAGGTCTTCCGCATCACGGCCGAGGAGATCGCAAGGCACCGCGATGGGCTGTCGTTTCACGGACCATTCTTTTGGTGGATGAACAAGCTTGGTTTCTTTGCGCGGGAGACGGCGCTCGATCCGATGCCGCGGCAACAGGCGCTTGATCTGATCAATCCGCAACTGACGGTGCCTGCGTTCGGGTGGCTCGTTACGGCGACGAACGGCCGGCGCGCGCAGCTCGATGCGGGGGCGGCTTATGTGCGCACAAACCTGAAGGCGACCGAGCTGGGCCTTGCCATGCATCCGCTCAGCCAAGCGCTGCAGGAGTTTCCGCAGATGTTGCCGGTTTTGGCCGAGCACAAGCGGGCGGTGGGTGCGGCCGAAAGCGAAACGGTGCAGATGTTCTTCCGGATTGGGCGCGCGCTGCCTCAGGAGCCGTCGCCCCGGCGCCCCCTTGACGCGATCATACGAGGTTGACGCATACATAGCGCATGGCGACACGACCGACAGAAGCTCAAGCCGCGCTTGGCTGGCGCATTTTCAACTGGATCGGAATCATCGATCAGCTGGCACAGGCGCGCGCGACGCGTGCACTTGGCGAGCTCAAGCTGCCGATGCCGCAGTTTGTGATGCTCAACCATTTCAGCCACCGGCCGAATGAGGCCAAGACCGTCACGTCGGTGGCTGCCGCTCTGCAGCAACCGCAGCCGGGGGTGACGAAGACCATTCAGAAGATGGTTGCGCGGAAGCTGTTGAAGGCCGATCCGGCGCCTGGCGATGCGCGCTCGAAGCTGATCACGATCACGCCGAAGGGGCTCGAGACTCATGCGCGTGCCGTGGCCGCGTTCGTGCCGAAGTTCGCGGAGGTCTATAGCGGCTGGGAGGACAAGGAGATGGAGGATCTGTTCCGTCTCCTCGACCGGCTCAAGATCTGGATGGATACGAAGGGGCGGGAGTGACGCCGTCTTGTGCTAAGTTAGCTCGATGATCGACGATCTCACCAAGCGGCGGATGGCGAAGCGCGGGTTTGCCGTGTTTGAAGAGCGCTTGATCTATGATGCTCAGCCGCCTGTCGATGAGGTGATGCTCGCCGAGATCGAAGCGCGATGTGCGGGTCCATTGCCGGACGGGCTGAAGGCGCTTTGGCGAACGGCGTTCGGCGGAAGGCTCGACTATGCGCTTGAGGCAGAGCTTGGTGGAAACACCGTCGAGTTCTCGTTCGCCGAGTTGTTCTATCCCGACAACGGCGGGTATCGCGATCTTTGGGGTTGGATCGAGCACGAGGTCGAGCTCGCCGAGGAGGCAGCGGAGAGCGCGCGGCGGAAGTTCGACGGTAAGCTGCGCTACATGCCGTTCGGCGGGTTCGAGTACACCGACCGGCTTTATGTCTGCGTCGAGCCGGGGCCAGCCTACGGCACAGTGCATGCTTGGATGCAGGGTTTGCCGCCGGCATGGGTTTTGCGGCTCAATGAAGACAGTGTCGGCAAGGTTGCAGACGATGTCCTATCGCTGTTCCGTAAGCTCGATCTAGAAGAGGATCCCTTTGCGGAAGGCGGCGACGATATGCGCACGGGCACGCAGGTTGCCGAGGCGATCGCCGAACTTGGTGAGGAGGATGCAGCGTTGGCTGAGGGCCTGCGCGCGATCGTACGCGCGAGTGTTCTCGACTGGCGCAGTGCGCTGGCCGCAGGTTCGATTGCGCGTGCGCCGCGCCTCGTGCGGATTGCCATGATCGAGGCGGCAGGCCGTGGCGACCGCGAGGCGTTCATGCGGTTGGAAGCTGTGGGCTGCAATCTCAAGACACCGCTTCGCGGCGGTGGCAATGCGCTCGACTTCGCTTTGGCGCATGGTCATATCGCGCTTGCCGACTGGTTGTTGACGAAGAAGCTCGACGCGGCGAATGCGATTCGCAATGGTGCGAGTAAGTCGCCGCCGGATATGGTGCGGCGACTGCTTGAGGCGGGCGCGAAGCCGGATCGGGTCGCCGCGCGTTCGGCGGCGCTTGCCGGATTGCACGAGAGCGCGGTCGCAATTGCGCAGGCGTTGAGCACGTCCGAGCGTAAGGCGCTCGTCGGGGAGTTGGATCCCGACAAGTTCGGCGAGAACGGTCAGGCGATCAGAGCGCTGCGCGATGCTTGCCTGAAGATGAAATCCGGCTGGCTTTGGTGAGCGTTGCCCGAGCTTCGGCTAGTGGAGTACAGGCAGCGCTTCGAGCGAGAACGGCTTTAGGCCTTCGAAGTCGCCGGCCTTCACCTTGTTGGCCCAATCCGGATTGACGATGAGGGCACGGCCGACCGCGACGAGGTCGAAGTCGCCGCGGTCGAACAGCTCGATGAGCTTGTCGAGCGAGGCGGGGCCTGCGGATTGGCCTTGGTAGGTTGCGATGAATTCTTGGCTTAGGCCGACCGAGCCGACGGTGATTGTAGGAAGGCCCGTGATCTTCTTCGTCCAGGCGGCGACGTTCATGTCGGAACCTTCGAATTCCGGCTCCCAGAAGCGGCGCGTGGAGCAGTGGAAGCAATCGACGCCAGCCTTCGCGAGCGGGTCGAGGAATTTCTCGAGCGCTTGCGGCGTGGGGGCGAGTTTGACGTTGTAGTCCTGCTGCTTCCATTGCGACCAGCGCAAGATCACGGGGAAGTCGCGGCTGACGCCGCTGCGCACGGCGCGAATGACATCGGCCGCGAACTTCGTGCGTTTGACCATATCGCCGCCGAACGCGTCGTCGCGCACGTTCGTGCCGTCCCAGAAGAACTGGTCGATCAGGTAGCCGTGGGCGCCGTGGATCTCGACGCCGTCGAAGCCGAGTTCCTCCGCGTGGCGGGCGCTGGTGGCGTAGCCTTGGATCGCTTCGTCGATGTCCTTCGTGGTCATCGGTTCGGTAACCTTCTTGCCGGGTTTGGCAAGACCAGATGGGCCGACACCGGTCAGGTGCGGGTTCGGGCCGGAGCCGGGCTTGCGCATGAGTCCGGTGTGCCAGAGTTGGGGCATGATGAAGCCGCCTGCGCTCTTCACTTCCTTCAAGACCTTCGCCCAACCGTCCAGAGCGTCGCCATGAAAGTTCGGGACGTTGTGATCGTTGAGCGCGACCGGATGATCGGGCGCGACGCCTTCAGTGATGATGAGTCCGACGCCGCCCTCGGCGCGCCGCCTGTAATAGGCGGCAACATCGTCGCCCGGAATTTGATTGGGACTCTTCGAGCGCGTCATCGGCGCCATGACGATGCGGTTGGACAAGGTCAAATTCTTCAACTTGTAGGGCGTGAAGAGTGATTTCGGTGACAGAGACATCGTGTGACTAAACCTGTGAGTGCCGACAGAAGTTAACGCGACCGCGTTTTTTCTCAGCGACTCAACACGGGTCGCTCGTGGAATGCAATCGCGCGTGATAGGCTGCGCGCGGTGCACCGATGCCGCTACGGATGGGTAGCACTCCCCGCGAGGCAATTAGGGACGAAACGTTATGTTGAATGAATTCAAGGAATTTGCGCTCAAAGGCAATGTCGTCGATCTCGCGATCGGCGTCATCATCGGCGGCGCGTTCGGGACGATCGTCAGTTCGCTCGTCTCGGACATGATCATGCCGTTAATCGGTGCGCTTGGCAGTGTCGACTTCTCGAACTACTTCCTGCCGCTCAATGCCGCCGTGACCGAGGCGACGCTTGAAGAAGCGAAGAAACAGGGCGCCGTTCTTGCCTGGGGCAAGTTCATTACCGCGTGCATCAACTTTGCCATCATCGCCTTCGTGTTGTTCTTGGCCGTGAAGGCGATCAACAAGCTGAAGCGCCAGCCGGCGCCGGCGCCCGCCGTTCCGGCGGAGCCGCCTGCGGACGTGAAGCTCTTGACCGAGATTCGCGATCTGCTCGCGAAGCGCTAAGACGGCTTTGTTTCCGTTACGACGCCGGGGCCGTTGCGGCTCCGGCGTTTGCTTGTCCGCAGGCGCCTCTTAGGAGGTCGCTGGCCTCGCGTTTCGGCGAGGAGTATCCAGTCGCGCATGAGCGAGGCGGAGCAAGCGGAGGGACCGAAGGCGCGAAGCCGTTTGTTGGACGTGTTCCGGCACCGGAACTACCGCCTCTTCTTCACCGGTCAGGCGATCTCGCTGATCGGGTTTTGGATGCAAGCCATCGCGCAGTCGTGGCTGGTCTATCGAATGACGGACTCGCCGACGCTGCTTGGCGTCGTGGCGTTTGCGGGGCAGGCGCCGGTGCTACTCGTCTCGCCGTTCGCCGGTGTGGTTGCCGATCGGCTCGACCGACGGCGCATTCTGTTCGTGACGCAGGGTCTAATGATGGCGTGCGCGTGCACGCTTGCCGCGCTAACGATCTCCGAGTCGGTTCAAGTCTGGCAAATCGTTGCGATCGCAGCTCTGGCGGGAACCGCAAACGCGTTCGACGTGCCGACACGGCAGTCGTTCACGATCGAGATGGTCGGGCGCGATGACTTGCCACGCGCGATCGCGCTGAACTCGATCATGTTCAACGGCGCGCGGTTGATCGGGCCTGCCCTCGCGGGCGTTCTCGTTGCCGCGGTGGGGGAGGGGTCGTGCATTGCGCTGAACGGCGCCTCCTATGTCGGCGTGTTGATGGGACTTGCGATGATGCGGATCGAGCGGCAACCGCCGCGCGCGCCCAGCCATCCATTGACCGACCTGCGCGAGGGGTTTGTGTATGTCGCCACGCATCGGCAGATGCGCACTTTGCTTCTGCTACTGGCGGGGGCGAGTTTATTTGGGACATCGTATCTGACTCTGATGCCGATTTTTGCGCGCGATATTCTGCATGGAAGTTCGGACGCGCTTGGATATTTGATGGCGGCGGTTGGCGCGGGGGCCTTGCTCGGTGCCTTGAGCGTTCAGCGCGTGCCGGCGGATTGGCTGCCCCGGATTCCGTTCTTGGCGGCGGCGTGCTTTGGGCTTGCGCTGATCGCGTTTGCGCAGTCGACGACGTTCGCGTTGTCGCTTCTGCTGCTGGTGCCCGCAGGTTTCGGCATGATGATGATGGGGATCTCGACGAACACGCTCGTGCAAGGTTCGGTGGAGGATGCGATGCGCGGGCGGGTGATGGCCTATTACGTGATGGCGTTCATCGGGATGGTGCCATTGAGTTCGCTTGGCGCCGGGTGGCTGTCGCATGAGATCGGCGCGCCGGATACGCTGGCGGTTGGCGGGACGCTGACGATGGTAGCGGCGGCAGTTGCATATTGGAGAAGTTAGGTGGAGGGGCTTCTGTTGCCCGGCGCCCCTCCGAGCCGCGCTTACCTGTTAGGCAGCGAGCACCATTTCGTTATCG
This sequence comes from uncultured Flavobacteriaceae bacterium, assembly GCA_964647355.1. Classification (GTDB taxonomy): domain Bacteria; phylum Pseudomonadota; class Alphaproteobacteria; order Micropepsales; family Micropepsaceae; genus SZUA-430. The sequence continues at coordinate 11,391 of CAZYGK010000015.1, forward strand.
TTGGCACTTGTACGATTAGTCCGATAACGGCGGAACCATACCGGGCGAAAGCAACGTCTTTACGCGTTCGTCGATCCTAGTTCGCCCCCACAGCTGGGCACCTTCAGATGCCCAGGTGGTGGAGGCGCCGGGTACCGCCCCCGGGTCCGATCCGTTTATTGCACGCGCGTTTATCGCCATAGCCGGCGAACCGGCCCTCATAATGTAGGGTGCGCGGGTAAAGAAATAAAGGAGCTGGGGACGCTCGGTTTCCGGCGCTTTTCGTGCCGGTACGGGAAAGCGTAAGCTGGCGACAAGTCGTGGGTGGTCCGCCTTCGCGGACCATGACACAGTTGGGCTGAGGTGAGCGAACGATGCGCCAGTATCACGAACTGATGGAGCATGTGCTGCGCCACGGCGTGAACAAGCACGACCGGACGGGCACGGGGACGAAGTCGATCTTCGGCTATCAGATGCGTTTCGACCTTGAGGATGGGTTTCCGCTGCTGACGACGAAGAAGCTGCATCTGAAGTCGATCGTGCACGAGCTCCTCTGGTTTCTGAAAGGCGACACGAATGTGCGCTATCTCCAGGAGAACGGCGTTCGCATTTGGGACGAGTGGGCGGATGCGAAGGGCGACCTCGGGCCCGTGTACGGCGCGCAGTGGCGATCTTGGCCGGCGCGCGACGGCGGTACGATCGACCAGATCACGCAACTGATTGAGCAGATCAAGAAGAACCCAGACTCGCGGCGTCTAATCGTGACCGCGTGGAACCCGGCAGACGTGGACAAGATGGCGCTGCCGCCGTGTCACTGCCTGTTCCAGTTTTATGTCGCGAATGGGCGGATCTCGTGCCAGCTCTATCAGCGGTCGGCCGACATCTTTCTGGGTGTGCCGTTCAATATCGCGTCCTATGCGCTACTGCTCATGATGGTGGCGCAGGTGACCGGGTTGAAGCCGGGCGAGTTCGTTCATTCGTTCGGCGATGCGCATCTTTATCTGAATCACATCGAGCAGGCGGAGTTGCAGCTGTCGCGCGCGCCGCTGGCGTTGCCGACGATGAAGATCAACCCGGCGGTCAAAGACATTTTTGGCTTCAAGTACGACGACTTCAAACTTGAGAGCTACGAAGCGCATCCGCATATCGCCGCGCCGGTGGCGGTGTGAGCGACGGTATTCGCATTCGCGCGGCGACCGCTTCCGACAGCGATCTCGTCTACTCGTTCGTTCGCGATCTTGCCGAGTACGAGCGGCTGCTCGACGATGTCGACGCAACGCCGGCCAGCATCGACAAGGCGCTGTTCGGGCCGAACCCGCGGGCGTTTTGCGACATAGCCGAATGGGAAGGCGCGCCCGCCGGTTTTGCGCTTTGGTTCTACAATTTCTCGACGTTTCGCGGGCGGCACGGGATTTATCTCGAAGACCTGTTCGTGCGACCTCAGTTTCGCGGCCATGGGATCGGCAAGGAGTTGGTGCTGAACTTGGCGCAGCGCGCGGTGCGCGAAAACTGTGCGCGGGTCGAGTGGTCGGTGCTCGACTGGAACGAGCCGTCGATCAAGTTCTACGAGTCACTCGGCGCCATTCCCATGGAGGAGTGGACGATCTACCGGCTGACCGGTGAGGCGCTGAAGAAACTCGGCTCATGAGGGAACCGGTGATCGCGCTGATCGTGGCCGTCGCCGAGAACGGCGTCATTGGGCGCGACGGCAAGTTGCCGTGGCGCATTCCTGAAGACATGAAGTGGTTTCGCGAACGCACGGCCGGGCGCCCGCTCATCATGGGGCGCAAAACGTGGGAGAGCTTTCCGAAGCGTCCGCTGCCGGGGCGCACGAACATCGTGATCACGCGCGATGCGTCGTACGAGGCCGATGGCGCGGTCGTCGTGACCTCGCTTGCCGCAGCGCTTGACGTTGCGGCGGGCGAAAGGCCCGAAGAGATCATGGTCATCGGTGGGGCGGAGATCTACCGGGCGGCGCTGCCGCTCGCGCGGCGCATCTATCTTACCAGCGTGCACGGCGAGATTGAGGGGGACACGCACTTTCCCGCAATCGACCGTTCGGATTGGAACGAGGCGATCGTGGGCGTTTATCCCTCGTCAGCGGAGCGGGCGATCGGCTACAGTTTTGTCATCCTAGATAGACGCTAAGAGGAACGCCGATGTCCGTTCGTGAAATCGCCAGTGGTTTGAGGTTCCCCGAGGGTCCGATTGCGATGCCCGACGGCAGTATCGTTCTGGTCGAAATCGCGCGCGGGACTCTGACGCGGGTATGGAACGGGAAGACCGAAGTTATCGCCACTCTCGGCGGTGGGCCGAACGGCGCGGCGCTAGGCCCGGACGGCGCGGTTTATGTCTGCAACAACGGCGGCTTCGAGTGGCATGAGGCAGGGCCGTGGCTGATCCCCGGGGATCGCCCGGGCAATTACTCCGGCGGGCGGATAGAGCGCGTCGATCTCAAGACGGGCAAGGTCGAGCGGCTTTACGACACGTGCAACGGGCTTGCGTTCAACGGGCCGAACGATCTGGTTTTCGACAAGCAAGGCGGGTTCTACTTCACGGATCTCGGCAAGAGCTATGGCCGGCTGCATGATCGCGGCGCGGTCTACTACGCGACGGCGGACGGGAAAAAGGTGAAGGAGATCGTGTTTCCGATCATGAATCCGAACGGCTGCGGTCTGTCGCCCGACGAGAAGACGCTGTACGTCGCGCAGACGCAGGAAGGCCGGCTGATGAGCTTTACCCTCTCGGCGCCGGGCGAAGTCGTTCCGTCGCAGTTGCTGCAGAACTGCGTGTGCGGGTTGCCGGGTCAGCAGTATTTCGACTCGCTTGCGGTGGAAGCGAATGGGCGCGTCTGCGTGGCGACGATCTCGATTCCTTCCGGCGCGATTACGTCGATTGCGCCCGACGGTACGTACGAGCAGACGCCGTTTGCCGATCCGTTGGTCACGAACATCTGCTTTGGCGGCAAAGACATGAAGACGGCTACAGTCACACTGTCGGCGACGGGCAAGCTGGTGCAGACGGAGTGGCTGAGGCCGGGTTTGAAGCTCAACTATGCCGGATGGTGAGCGACGTTCACACGGGCGGGTGTTTGTGCGGGGCCGTGCGCTTCGAAGTGCGAGGCGCTCCGAAGTGGACGGCCTATTGTCATTGTCACTCGTGCCGTAAGCATACCGGTGCGCCGGTGTCGGCGTTTGCGGGTTTCGAACGAACGCAGGTGAGCTTTACGAAGGGACAGTTCGCGACGTTTGCGTCATCGCCCGGCGTGAAGCGCGGTTTCTGTCCCGCGTGCGGATCGACGCTCACGTATGAGGGCGATCGCTGGCCGACGGAGGTACACTTCCATGTCGGCGCGTTCGATCAACCGCAGGACTTTCCACCTGCGGGACACGCGTTTGCTGAGGAACGCTTGCCCTGGTTGCATATTACAGAAATTTAGTGCGTTGCAGCACCCCTGACGCGTGTGTTCGCTTGCTTGCGCGTGCCGCAGCAACTACATCGCCGCAGTCCGACTAAGGACTTGTTTCAACTGTAGGGAAGATAATCCATGAAGCGCATTCTGATGGGCATTGCCGCCTTCGCTTTGAGCACCACGCTCGCAATCGCGGCCGACGACCCGATGCAGGCCCGCTACGACAACACCGTCACCGTGACGGATGCGAAGGGCGGCGTGACCAAGTTGCACTACAACAAAGACGGCACGCTGGGCGTTACGCTTCCGGACGGCACGAAAGGAACTGGCAAATGGGCGATCAAGGACGGCAAGCTCTGCGTGACACCGGACGCGGGTCCGACGGCCGGCAAAGAGCAGTGCAATCCGTTCGATCCGAGCAAGAAGGTCGGCGACACCTGGGAAATCCCGGCGCCGGACGGCACGAAGTCGAAGGTCGCGATCGTCGCGGGCCGCTAATCGAATTGGGATAGTCGATGGGGCCGGTGCGCTGCGCCGGCCCTTTCCTATTCCATGACAATGCGCGGGGCTTTGCGCGTGTCGCCGGCGTCGAGTTTGGCGGCGACGCGCGCGGCGAGTTCGACGAAGGCTTTGGCTTGCGGGCTCTTCGGATCGAGCGCCGTAATCGGCGTGCCGCCGTCGGAGGTTTCGCGGACGCGGATGTGAAGCGGAATCTCGCCTAGGAAATCGGTGCCGAGCTTAGCTGCCGTTTCGCGCGCGCCGCCGTGGCCGAAGATGTGGCTTTCGTGGTTGCAGTTCGGGCAGATGAACGTCGACATGTTCTCGACGATGCCGAAGACGGGCACGTGCGTTTTCTTGAACATCGCCAGACCGCGGCGCGCATCGATCAGCGCGATGTCTTGCGGCGTCGACACGATGATGGCGCCCGCGAGCGGCACGCGTTGCGCGAGCGTTAGCTGCGCATCGCCCGTGCCGGGCGGCATGTCGACGACGAGCACGTCGAGCGGAGCCCATTCAACGTCGTAGATGAGTTGGGTCAGCGCGGTCATCACCATGGGGCCGCGCCAGATCATCGCCTGGTCTTCGTCGATGAGCGAGCCGACCGAGATCGCCTTCAAGCCCCAGGCCTGCATGGGTTGCAGGATCTTGCCGTCCTTCGATGCCGGCTTGCCCTTGAGGCCGAGCATGCGCGGAACCGAGGGTCCGTAGATGTCGGCATCGAGGAGGCCGACCTTGCGGCCGAGCTGGCTGAGGGCGACGGCGAGATTGACTGCAACCGTCGACTTGCCGACGCCCCCTTTTCCGCTGGCGACGGCGATGACGGCTTTGACACCGGCTGGGCCTTGGCGCTCAGGCGCCCCCGCAGCCGGGCGTGGCGCATGGCTGTGCGCATGGGCGGCCGCGGCGGGCTTGTGGGCGGTTAGGACTGCAGTCACAGAGCGTGCACCCTTCAGGGCCAGCGCCGCCTTTTCGCATGCGAGACGCAGCGGCTCTTTGGTGCGTCCGTCCTCGGGTGCAACCTCGAGTGCGAAGGATATGTGGCCATCTTTGACAGCCAGGCCCTTGATCATCCCAAGTGCCACAACATCCTTATTCTGCGCGGGGTCTATGATGGACCTCAGTGCAACCAAAACGTCGTCAGTCGTAAGGTTCGACATCGAAAAACTCTGTTGGCGCCTGCCCTTGACGCGATTTCGAGACGCTCCACATAGCAGAGCCGCACGGGCTTTGCGCTTCATTGCGGTGACGCGTTGCGCGGGCCGAATTTAGGAACTATTAACCCGCCCTAACGGTACATGAAATGTGGTTTGTGTCGCGTGATTCGGTTGGGGTTCCTTGTTGCGTCCAAGGGGCTCCAGCGTCCGGATACTGCGGCCGTGCGTATGGCGGGATGAGAGGGCTTAATGCCTTGGAACGACAATAAGGGCGGCGGTGGCGGCTGGAACCCGGGTGGCGGCGGCCGCGGACCGTGGGGGCAAGGACCTTCGAACGGTGGAGGCGGCGGCGGACGGGGGCCAGGACCCAATATGCGGCCGCCCGATCTCGACGAAGTGTTCAAGCGGGCGCGCGATTGGTTCAAGCGCATGTTCCCGAACCAACCGCCCGGCGGGATGATGTTCGCCGGCATCGGCGGCTTGGTGCTGCTGCTTTGGCTGTGGACCGGTGTTTACACGATCGCGCAACAGGAACTCGGCGTCGTGACGCGCTTTGGCGCGTATGTCGATCTGCTCCAACCCGGCATCCATATTCGCTTTCCGCAGCCGATCGAGTCGGTCACGCGGCAAAGCGTTCAGCAACGCCAGATCAATGTCGGTTTCCTGGAGGATCCCTCCAATCCCGGTGCAACGCCGACCAACGTGCCGCGCGAGAGCTTGATGCTGGCGGGCGACGGCAACATTGTGGACATCGACTTCACAGTGTTTTGGCGCATCCGGGACGCCGCCGACTTTACGTTCAACGTTGTTGAACCAGAGGACACCATCAAGGCCGTTGCCGAAAGCGCTATGCGCGAAGCGGCCGGTCAACTCAAGTTCGACATCGCATCGGGCGAAGGTCGCGGCGACGTCGAAAGCAGAGTTCGCGCGATCATGCAGAGGACGCTCGATCTCTATCGGGCAGGCGTTGTGGTCAATAAGGTCAACATGCGCCGGGCCGACCCGCCGAAAGAAGTTCTCGACGCCTTCCGAGACGTGCAAGCCGCCGAGCAGGATAAGACGCGCAAGACGAACGAGGCGAAGCGATACGCGAACACGGTTTTGCCGAAGGCGGAAGGCGACGCCGAGAAGATGCTGCAGGATGCTCAGGCCTATAAAGAGCAGCAGATCGCCGAGGCTAAGGGTGAAGCGCAGCGCTTTGTGTCGATCCTGACCGAGTACAAGAACGCGAAGGAAGTGACGCGCGAGCGGTTGTTCCTCGAGACGATGCAGCGCGTGCTGAGTTCGACCAACAAGGTCATTCTTCAGGGGGAAGGCGGTTCTCCGGTCGTGCCGTATCTGCCGTTGCCGGATCTTCGTAGAAGTCAGCCGCCGTCGAGTGCGCCTGCGAATGGAGGCAGCCAATGAACCGCCTTTCGTCACCGGCAGTCGCCGTAGTTGCCGGTTTGATCGCACTGGTGGCCTATCTGAGCCTGGTCGTCGTCGACCAGCGTCAGCAGGCGGTCGTGCTTCAGTTCGGTGCCCTCGTAGATGTCATCGACGAGCCGGGGCTCAACTTCATCATACCGTTCATTCAGAACGTGCGCGTTTTCGAGAAGCGTATCCAGCCGATCGAAACGGACGCCGAGGAAGTCATTCTGTCCGAGAAGCAAGCGCGTATCGTGGTCGATACTTTTGCACGCTATCGGATACAAGATCCGGTCAAGTACATTCGCGGTTCGCCCAGCGATGAGGCCGCGCGGCAGCGGTTGATGTCGTTGTTGAACTCGTCCGTGCGCGACGTCTTGGGCAAGCAGAATTTGAACGCACTGCTCTCGGCCAAGCGCGAAGAGTTGATGCACGGCATTCGCGACGCGATGCAGGCGGGTGCGAACGACCTTGGCATTTTGATCGTGGACGTTCGCATTCGCCGCGCCGATTTGCCGGAAAAGAACGAAGAGTCGGTGTTCCAGCGCATGCAAGCGGCGCGCAAACAGGAAGCCGACAAATACCGTGCCGAGGGCGATCGGGAGGCCTTGAAGATAACTTCGACGGCGGACAAAGAAGCGACCATCATTCGCGCCGAAGCGACCCGTAAGTCGGAAATCCTCCGCGGTGAGGGCGATGCGGAACGAAATCGCATTCTGGGCAATGCCTATGGGCGCGATCCGGAGTTCTTCGCGTTCTATCGTTCGCTCAAGGCCTACGAGCAGTCGATGAACGGCGGCAACACCACGATGGTGATTACGCCGGACAGTCCGTTCTTCCGCTATTTCCGCAAGGGGCAAGCTGGGCGCTGACCGTCTCGTAAACCCGTTCTTTACCACGCGGCGCTGATCTGTTGATCGGCGCCGTTTGCGTTTTGCGCGCTTGCTGAGGGGCACTTGATCAGAGGTTTCTTCGTAGCCGCGCTTGCGGCGGGGCTCATCGGTGTCGCGCCGGCGAAGCCTGTGCCCGACGGCTTTTCTGCGCTTGTCGAGAAGCTGTCGCCGGGCGTCGTGAATATCTCCGCCGAGCGGCCGCAACAGGCGGCAGCGCAAGACCCCACGAAGCCCGCACCGTCCTCGTGGAGCGGGCGGGCACGCGGCGACGAGCAGGCGAGCGGTTCGTTGGGATCGGGGTTTGTGATCGACGCCACGGGGCTGATCGTTACGAATAACCATGTGATCGACGGTGCGAAGGAGATTTCCGTCGCGCTACAGAGCGGGCGGCGGTTGAAGGCTGTCGTCGTCGGGCGCGATGCCAAGACCGATCTCGCGCTTCTGCGGGTACGGCCGGCGAAGCCGTTGACGGCACTCGCCTTCGGCAACTCGGATGAGGCAAAGGCTGGCGACTGGGTGCTCGCGATCGGCAACCCGTTCGGTCTCGGTGGCAGCGTGTCGGCCGGCATTATTTCCGCGCGGAACCGGCAGCTCGATGCGGAACTCTACGACGACTTCATTCAAACGGATGCTGCGATCAACCGCGGCAACTCGGGCGGGCCGCTGTTCGACATGGACGGTAAGGTCGTCGGCGTGAACTCGGCGATCCTGTCGCCGTCCGGCGGGTCGGTCGGGATCGGGTTTGCGATTCCGGCAAATACCGTTGCGACGATCGTGGCGCAGCTGAAGGCCAATGGGCGCGTGCAGCGCGGGTGGATCGGCGCCAATGTGGAGGATCTCGACGACGAGCGCTTGGGCGCCCGAGTGGGATCGGTGGCGCCCGGCGGGCCTGCGGCGGTTGCGGGCCTGCGTTCAGGCGACATTGTTGCCCGCATCGACGGCAAGACGGTCAAGGACTCGCGTGTCATGCAGAGATTGGTCGTCGAAGCGAATGTGGGACGGATCCTGAACTTCGATCTGAGCCGCGCCGGCAAGCCCCTCGCGATGGCGGTGCGGGTTGCGCGGCGCCGGGAGGCCTCGCAGTAACCTGCCATATTGTTGTCATTTCGCAGACGCAAAAACTCCCGGAAACCAGCCGGAAAGCTTAAATTTCTTTTCGTGTTTCGGGCGTTGAAGGGCGAGGGGGCGCTCAATATAGTCCGCCGCACTTTGGCGCCCTGCGTCGCGGCCCAAGGAGGAACACTTCGCATGGGCGTTGCACTACCCGTCGATTACCGGCCGTCCGACGACGAGCCGTTCATGAACGAACGTCAGCGCGAGTACTTCCGGCAGCGTTTGCTGAAGTGGAAGGACGATATTCTTCGGGAGTCGAAGGAGACGCTGCAGACGCTGGCGAGCGACTCCGTTCCCCATGCAGATTTGGCCGACCGGGCGTCGAGCGAGGCAGAGCGGGCGAACGAGCTTCGTGCGCGCGACCGGCAGCGCAAGCTGATCTCCAAGATCGATGCGGCGCTCCGGCGGATCGAAGAAGGCACTTACGGGTTCTGCGAAGACACGGGCGACCCGATCAGCCTGCGCCGGCTGGAGGCGCGGCCGATTGCGACCTTGAGCATCGAAGCGCAAGAACGCCATGAGCGGCGCGAGAAGGTTTATCGGGACGATTGAGTTGCCCGGGAAGATCGGGGCGCAATACGGGCGCCTTTGCGGGGTGTGCCCTGGACGTGGAAGCGCGGCGGGCTGAAGATGAAGCCCTGATCGACTCACAGTCGCGGGGACTGCCATGCAGGGAATTCGTGCGCTCTTTGCCGAGTACTTCACGCCGTTTTCGGCTGCCACCGTCGGCATCGTCGTCGTTGTTCTGATCGCCTGCGTCTTGTTGTGGGATGTGGCGTGGCTTCGGCCCTATCTCGCGGCGTTCGGCGCGGGGGCTGCGGCGTTCTTGGGGCCACTTTCGGGCATCATCTCGCCGGAAGCGCGGACGAAGTGGCTGTCGAGCATTTTGATCGCTGGGTTGATCGCGGTCTTCACGTGGTTCGGGACCGCCGACTTGGATGCGCGGCTCGACGCATCGGAAACGCGCAACGCTTCCTATCTGCGAGCGTTCGAGTCGGTACTCAAGGGAAGCAACGGCGAGGCGCAGGACAGCGTTGTGATGGCTGCGGGACGGGTGTGCCGCCATCTCTATCGCGAGGAAAAGCAACCGCAAGCCGTTCTAGATTTGGCATTGCTGATCTTGAGCGTGCAGCCTAACAACGGGCATGGGCTCTATTTCGCCGCGGAAGCGCACCGCGACATGAACAACACGGGTGGCGCGATCGGACGGCTGCAGAACTACATCGCGCAGGCCGATCATGAGCCTGATGCGTCTGTTGGCGATTGGGCGGCATGCTACGGCCGCGCGAACGGATTTTGTGCCGAGCGGACGGGGTGGGTGTTGCACTTGATAGCCGATCACCTCGTAGACGAGGCGGCTTCGCTCGAGGACGACGCCCGTCAACAGGCGCTTTGGGACGCGTTCAAGCAGGAAAAGCGCAATGTCGAACTCGTGAAGTGGGATCGCAAGGAAGAGAAGGACGAGCTTGCCGATTTGGGTCAGCCGTTCCGTAAGCAGGGCACCGTGCGGTCGAGCTGCGAGATCCTCCGCATCGTGGAGCGCGAGTTGGCGGCGCTTGGCCAGGACGTTGCGGACATCAAAGCCACCAGGCTGCACTTGCTCGGGAAGTCGTGCCGCGATCTTGCGGCCGTGCGCTAGGTGTTTTGCTGGAAGTCTAGCCCCAGGTCGAGGCACTTCGGCGAGTGGGTGATGGCGCCCGATGAGATCAGGTCTACGCCGGTCGCAGCGATCGCTGCGATTGTGTCGGCGGTGATGTTGCCGGAGGCCTCTAGAGTGGCGCGGCCTGCCGTGCGTTTGACGGCTTCGCGCAGTGTGTCGGGCTTCATGTTGTCGAGCAGGATCGAGTTCGCGCCGAGTTCGAGCGCTTTTTCAAGCTGATCGAGGCTGTCGACTTCGACTTCGATGTGGACCATGTGGCCGGCATGAGCGCGCGCGGCTTCGATCGCGTTGGCGATGCCGCCTGCGGCGACGATGTGGTTGTCTTTGATTAGGATGCCGTCGTCGAGGCCGAAGCGGTGGTTATGGCCGCCGCCGCAGCGCACGGCGTATTTCTCGAACGCCCGTAAGCCCGGCGTGGTTTTTCGGGTGCAAACGACGCGAGCCTTCGTGCCGTCACAGAGTTTGACGAGCTTTGCGGTCGCGGTTGCGATGCCGGAGAGCTGGCCTAGGAAGTTCAGTGCGACGCGCTCGCCGGTGAGGATGGGGCGCGCCGGGCCGTCGATGATCGCGACGATGTCGCCTTTCGCCACGTCTGAGCCGTCGCGCGCGCGGACCGCGACTTTGATCGCGGGATCCATGAGGCGGAACGCGGTGAGGGCGAAGTCGAGGCCCGCGATGCGGCCGGGTTCGCGGGCAGCGATGATACCGTGCGCTGCGGCGGATGCCGGGATCGTCGCTTGCGTGGTGAGGTCGCCGGTGCGACCGAAGTCTTCGAGCAGCGCCGCGCGCACGGCCGGTTCGATCAGCAGCGGCGACAAGGGGTCGACGGCGACGACGGGCGTCTTCGTGGTCATTTGACCGCCTTGAGGCTTGCTCTGGCTTTCGTGTCTTGCACGGCGAGCGCGACCGTCGCCTTCATGTCGGCGAGCGTCACGAAGGTGCGCTTGGCTTGCGCGGGGTCAGGTTGGGGGTAGTCGCTGCGGAAATGGCCGCCGCGGCTTTCCGTGCGGTTGAAGGCGGCCCCGGCGATCAGGCTTGCTGCTGCGGTCATGTTGCGCATATCCGGGTCGGCGAGGCTCGCTTTCTCAAGTTGATCGATCGTGGCGAGGGCGCCGACCAGATCCGTTGCGTTGCGTTCAAGGCCGACGTTCAACGTCATCGTCATGCGCAGCTTTGTGACGGCCGGGCCGTTCGCGGGGGCACCCGTGACGGGCGGCATCGGGCGATCCGGTTCCGCGTCGTGGCTGTGCGCGATGCGCTCCACGTCGGCGGCGGCGCGTGCGCCGAACACGATGGCTTCAAGCAGCGAGTTCGAGGCGAGACGGTTCGCGCCATGCGCACCGGTCGAAGCGCATTCGCCGATGGCCCATAAGCCGTCGAGGCTTGTGCGCGCGTGCTCGTCCACGGCGATGCCGCCCATGTGGTAATGCGCGGCCGGGGCGACGGGGATCGTTTCTTTGCGTGGATCGATGCCCGTGGACATGCAGGTCGCGAAGACGGTCGGGAACTTGTCGGGGAACGCTGCCCCGACGGCGTCGCGCGTGTCGAGAAAGGCTCTGCGGCCCGCTTTGATTTCGCGGAAGATGCCGCGCGCGACAACATCGCGAGGCGCGAGTTCGGCGTCTCTGTGAGCGGCGAGCATGAAACGCTCGCCGCGATCGTTGAGCAGGATCGCGCCTTCGCCGCGCAGGGCCTCGGTCGCGAGCGGCGCGGGATCACGGCCGATTGCGATCGCGGTCGGATGGAATTGCACGAATTCCGGATCGGCGATCGTCGCGCCGGCGCGGGCCGCCATGCCGAGGCCTTGGCCGCGGGCTTGCGGCGGGTTCGTGGTCACCTCGAAGAGGCCGCCCACGCCGCCCAGCGCGAAGATCGTCGCTTCGGCGCGGATCAGGACGGGCGACGATTTGTCGGCGAGCGGATGCGCGTAGACGCCGACGACGCGGCCGCCTTGTGTCGCAAGATCAAACGCGACCAGTCCTTCCAGGACGCGGATGCGGGACTCTTCCTTCACCTGTTTGATGAGGGCGGCCATGATTTCGGCGCCGGCGCGGTCGCCGGTGACGCGGACGATGCGGTTCTTGCCGTGCGCGGCTTCGCGGCCGAGCACGAAGTTGCCCTTTGCATCGCGGTCGAAGGGCACGCCGAGGCGGGCGAGGTCGTCGATGCGCCCGGGAGCTTCGCTTGCGATGAGGCGCGCGATCTTCGGGTCGACGATGCCGGCACCGGCCGCTTCGGTGTCGCGCGCGTGGAGTTCGGGCGTGTCGTCGGAGCCCAGAGCCGCGGCTATGCCGCCTTGCGCCCACGTTGAAGAGGCGCCCGAACCCAGCGACGCGGCTGACAGGACCGTGACGTTGCCTTTGATCTTGAGCGCGGTGAACAGGCCGGCAAGGCCCGCGCCGACGATCAAAACGCCGCCGGAGTCGATCACGTTGTCAGTGCGGCGCGTCATGACTCAGTGCACCGCTGATTTGGGTTTGCCGACGGCGAGCATGTTCTCGACGGCCTTGCGTGCGCGGGCGGCGACGGCAGCGTCGACCTTGACCTCGTACTGCATCGTTTGCAGCGAGCGTAGGATCTTCGCCAAGGTGATGCGCTTCATGTGCGGGCACAGGTTGCACGGGCGCAGGAACTCGACGTCGCGGTGCTGGGCCGAGATGTTGTCGGCCATCGAGCATTCCGTGAGTAGTACGACGCGCGGCGGGCGCTTCTCGATAACGTATTGCGTCATGGCGGAGGTCGAGCCGGCGAAGTCGCATTCGGCGACGACTTCGGCGGGGCATTCTGGATGTGCCAAGACGATCGCGCCGGGATGATCGGCTTTGAAGCGGCGGATGTCCTCCGCGCTGAAGCGCTCATGGACTTCGCAGCGGCCATGCCAGGCGATGATCTTGATCTTCGTTTGGTTTGCGACGTTTTGGGCTAGGAACTTGTCCGGGATGAAGATCACCGTGTCGACGCCGCGTTCCTTCGCGATCGATTCGACGACGGCGACCGCGTTCGAGGACGTGCAGGTGATATCGCTTTCGGCTTTCACGTCGGCCGACGTGTTCACGTAGGTGACGACGGGCAAGTTCGGGTATTTCTGTTTCAACAGGCGCACGTCGGCGCCGGTGATGGAGGCCGCGAGCGAGCAGCCGGCTTCCATGTCGGGGATCAGCACCGTCTTGTCGGGCGAGAGGATCTTCGATGTTTCCGCCATGAAGTGGACGCCCGCTTGGACGATGATCTTTGCGTCCGTCTTTGCGGCTTCGCGCGCGAGCTGGAGGCTGTCACCGACGAAGTCGGCGACGCAGTGGAATATCTCGGGCGTTTGGTAATTGTGCGCGAGAATGACCGCGCCGCGCTCTTTCTTCAGGCGGTTGATTTCGGCGATCAGCGGGGCGAAGTGCGGCCACTCGATCTCGGGCACGACGTTCGCCACTTTCGCGTAGAGATCGCGCGTCGCAGCGGCGACCTCCGGCGTGTACGCCAGCTTGGTTTCGGCAGCCCCTGACATGTTCGCCATCCTTATGCTCATCTTGAGCATATATATGGTATCAAAATTGGCGGCGCCAAGGCCGCCTGGTGTTGAAATGCTAGAATTGAGCATAACGGCAAGTCAAGTGCATGCACTCGACCGCCTGTACGTGGGGCGGCGGTCACACGACCCGTGTGGCGCTTTGCCTTAGAAGAGCCGGTGGCGAGCGACTCTCGTTTACGTTCCGTTACTCTACAAGGCTCTTGTGACCGCTGGTACCAGCAAACTTTCGGCGATGCCGCTTCTGCGTATATGCGTGCGTTGGGCGACGCTCGCGGGTCTTGCGGGGGCGGCGGCCGCCGTTGTTGGGGTGATCGGCTCGCCGCTGCACTGGTCGTTCGATCTCTTGGCGCAGCTGTTGCTGCCAGGGGCTGCCGTGGCCCTTTTGATTGTGCCTGCCGCAGCGCTTGCCCGGTGGCCTGCGGTTGCGGGCGGTGCGGCCATTGTCGCGCTGCTCGCTGTTGCCCTGGCTTCTCCGGCGATGAGCCCGCCCGGGCCGGTGGTGGCCGAAGCCCCGCGCTTTCGCGTGCTGCTCTTCAATATGTGGTTCGGCAACAAGCGCGCGGGCGATGTTGCCCGCCTTATTCAACGCGAGAATGCCGATTTGGTGGTGGTTCTCGAGACGTCGCTGAAAGCGCGTAATGCGCTAACGGCCGTGGCTTACTCTTATCCCTATCGCTTCGACTGCACGGCTTCGGGCTGCGACGTGATTATGTTTTCACGGGGTCGGCTTCTGCCGCAAACGATTGCGCGGACGAGCGACGCGAACCGCTCGCCTTATGTGACCGTGACGACCGAGCTTGCCGGCTGCCGGATGACGCTGCTCGCAACCCACATGACGCGGCCGTTTCCGCATCGGCCCTACGAGTCGCAGCGCGAACAAGCGCGGGAACTCGGTGGCGTCACCGGCGGGATCGCCGGTGCGAAGCTCGTGCTTGGCGACTTCAACGCTGCGCCCTGGGGGTACGTCGTCCGGACGATCGAAGCGAGGGGCGGTGTGCTCGCGGCGACGGGGTCGGGCGGGACCTGGCCGTCCGTCGCACCCCGGCAGCTTCGCATTCCGATCGACCATGTTATGGCCGGGCCGGGCTTAAGCTTCGTCTCGCGGCAGCTTCTGCCGGGCACGGGATCGGACCACGTGCCGGTGCTCGTGGAAGTCGCGGTGACGGACCCGTCGCGATGCCGTTGATGTTAACGGGCATTAATCCAGGTGGCTCATTGCTTTAACGGATTGGTTTCAATTTTAGCTTCAAGATCACGATCGAACGTTCGCGACCCCTCAAGAGGCGTGGACAAACGGGAGTGGTGTCGTGGGGTTCAGCCTGGTCGCCGTGACGTCGAAAGTGCCGTCGCCTGCTGTCTTGGTCGCGAGTTTGATGCGCCGGCAGCGGGCGCGTGCGCAGGCCCGGCTGAAGCATCGGTTCACGCAAGCTTTAGTGCTGGCCGGCAACGGGAAGCGATCGCCGTTTCTGGTTCGCCGGTTGACGAGCTTCGAGCATCGGGTCCTGATCGTCGCCGCCATCGAATTGCTGCGTGTCATGCGCGGGGCTCCGGCAGAGCGCATCGCGAGGCTGCTTGGCCGCTACCAAGCGCGCGAGACGTTGGGGACTTGGCTGGAGCATTCCAGTCCGGCGTTGCGGCTGATCGCTGCGGAAGGGTTGGGGCACCTCGGCGACAGTCACGGTTGCTTGATCCTCGGGCGCGCACTCCACGATACCGATCACAATGTACGTCTGACGGCGGCCGAAAGCCTGATCAAGCTCGGCGTGGCGCCGCCGGAGGAGGAGTTGGTGGCGGCGCTCGAAATCGACGGCCCGCCGTCGGCGCGGCTGTGGCGCATGCTGGATGCGATGCGCGCGCATCATCCGGATCCGGCCAAGCGCATGGCGCCGCGCGAGGCGCACGACGGTGGCATGCCCGGCGCGGCGGCTGCGCTTGCCTAAGGGCGTTGGGTTCGTTGCAGCGGGACTTTGACACCGAGCGCCGGACGTTCGCGTAGGGCTTCGCGTCTGAAGCGGAACTCTTCGGCGGGCCGGCCGCCCGCTTTCGTCGTGCGCTTTCCGGTTCGCTCCACGAGACCTGAGGTTTCGACGAGGCGACGGAAATTCTGCTTGTGCAGACGAATGCCGGAGATCGCTTCGACCGTTCGCTGCAGATCGAGCAGCGTGAATGTGGGTCCCATCAGTTCGAACACGATCGGGCGATATTTCAGTTTGCCGCGCAGCCGGCCCATGCCGGTCGCGAGGATACGGCGATGGTCGAACAGCATTGCCTCGCCGAAGCGGGCTTGGTCTTCGGCGGAGGGCGCGGATGGGGGCAGGGTGCGGCCGTCGTGCCGCGCTTCCAGCACGAGGCCGGCGTCATACATCAACTCATAACGCTCGAGCACTTTCTCTTCGTCCCAATGCAGGCCGTCGAAGCCGAAGCAGAGACGCGCGCGCTCTTGGCGGGCCTGCGTGTCGGCGAGCTTGGCCCACGCATCGAGGCGCGGGCGGAGCAGCGCATCGATGATGGCGGGGCGTTCGGAGCGCCAATCTTCCCACGGAAAGAAGTCGTAGATATTGCGGATGTTCGCGGCGCCTTCGGCCGGTTGGCGTGTGAGGGCGAGGTAGCCGACAGACACGACGCGCGGACCTTCGCCCGGGGCCAGTTCGTGTCGGCCGCGATCGCCGAACGTGTAAAGCTGTTCGACATAGCCCAGCGAGAGATGCGTTTGTTCCTGCACGAGGTTTCTAAGGCCGATTTCCAGCGTGCGGTGGTGTTGCGGTTCGAACGGGCCGAAGGGCAGGGCGTCCGAGGTTGCTTTTGCGCCCTTGCCGCGAGGGACCACGAGAACCTTCGGCGTGTCCTCCGCCAGCGTGACCACACAAGCGTTCAGGCCGATGATAACGGTGTTGGGCTGTTCGCGGCGGGTGGGCATCACACCTCAAGCGGGAGCGCGAAAAGCACGCCCTCGAAGACCACTTTGGCCGGGCCCATGGCGTCGAGCGCATCGACCATGCGGCCGTCACGGGCGAGGATGTCGTCGGCGAGCGCCACCAATCGCCGGTTCGGCTGGGCGTGTGCGGCGCGAGCGCGCAGCAGGCGGGCTATGTCGGTCTCGCGGCCCGGTTCGTTCAGCATGCAGGCGATGGTGAAGGCGGACGCCGTCGACCGGCTGATACCGGCCCAGCAGTGAATGAGCATCGGCTGGGTACGGTTCCAACCCTTTGCGAAGGCAATCAATTCTCGCACGTGTTGGACATCGGGCGGGGTGTGGTAGTCCGAGGAGGCGGTCGTCACATCATGCATGCCGAGCCGCAGATGGCGGTGGCCGGAGACTTCCTCCGGCGTTGGCATATCGTCAGCCGGGTCGAGCAACGTGATGAGATGCGAGGGGCGCAGGTCGCGTGCTGCGTTCGGTACCTTGCTCTTCGGGCAGACGTATATTGCGGGCATCGCTACATCCGGACCGATGGTAAGAGGTCTTTGAATCGTTCGACGAATTGCGCTTGTGCATCGCGTGCCGGGAGCGGCTGCAATTTGACCGGTGGGACGCCGCGCGGCGGACCGAAGAACTCAAGCGCCTCGTCGGTGCCGAAGCCAGCGAGCTGCGTTGCCTCGAAGTACGCGGCGATCTTGTCGGCGCGCTTGATGAGCGCGGCGGTGTCTTCCGGAACGGCCGCCGGCAAGCCGAAGCGGATGTGGATTGCCGCGAGCAGCTTGTTTTCGAGCGACTTGTAGTCGAGGCCAACAGCGGCTTTGAACGGGCTGATCAAGTCGCCGACGACGTACTCCGGTGCATCGTGCAGCAGCGCCACCAGGCGCCAACGCTGCGCGATGCCGGGGCGAAGGGCGGCGACGAGGTCTTCGACCAGCATGCAGTGTTGCGCGACCGAGAACGCGTGGTCGCCATGGGTTTGTCCGTTCCAGCGGGCGACGCGGGCGAGGCCATGCGCGATGTCTTCGATCTCGATGTCGAACGGCGAGGGGTCAAGCAGGTCGAGCCTGCGGCCGGACAGCATGCGTTGCCAGGCGCGGCTCTGAACAATTCGCTGGAGTTTTGCCATGGGGTGGACGTTAGCCTTGTTTGTCGCACTTGTTGACCCCAGCCGCTTGATTCAAGTCAAGGCGCGCCTAGGTTTCACACACTAGATTTCTTGCAACGATGAAGGAGGACTCGATGGCCTACCGCAAGATTCTGGTTCCATTGATGGGTGGGGCACGGGATGCCCACGTTCTCGCCGCTGCTTTCGAGGTGGCGAAGGCGTTCGGCAGCCATGTGGCGGGCGTGTTTGTGAGGCCGGATCCGAGCGAAGTTTTGCCGTATTTGGGCGAGGGAATTTCGGCTGGGGTCGTCCAGGAAATCATGGATGCCTCACGGGAAGCTGCGAATCGAGCTTCGGCTGTGGCGCGCGCTGCCCTCGACAAGGCGGCGCGCGAAGCAGGGGCCTCGACATTCGATATCGCGCAAGTGGGAAACGGCGTCGGCGCCTCGTTCCACGTGCGTGACGGGCTTTCCGAAGAAGTCATCGCCGAGGAGGCACGACTCTCCGATCTCGTCGTGTTCGACGTTCCTGCGGACTCAAAGGATGTCACGTTGCGGGGCATGTTGGAGTCGGCGCTGATCAACGGGCGCAAGCCGATGCTGCTCGTACCGCACAAAGCCGTGAAGATCGTCGGCGCGAAAGTAGCCGTCGGTTGGGATGGCGGTGCGGCTGCGGCGCATGCCGTTTCATCGGCGATCCCGCTGCTGGCGCGTGCACAGGCGGTTGAGATTTTGAACGTGACGTCGGGGCCGATCGACACGGTGCAGATGGACCGCTTGCGCGACTATTTGCGGCTGCATGGCTTGGCTGCGGTGGAACACGGGATCAATCCCGGCTCCCAAGGCACGGCGACGGCCCTTGTCGACGGGGCGACGCGTGCAGGTGCGGGGTTGCTCGTGATCGGCGGCTTCGGTCATAGCCGGCTGCGCGAGCTGGTGCTGGGCGGCGTGACGCGGCATGTGTTCGCGAACGTCACAATGCCGATTTTCATGGCGCATTGAACTCAAGCTACGGAGAAGCAGCAATGGCGTTGTTCCAGGTTCGCCTCGAACTTGCACGTTCGAAAGAGCATCCCAATGGAAGTTCGCGGCACGGCTACGAGTTCGTGGCGCCGCTCGACGCGCAGGGGCATCTGAACTCGGACGAATGGAAGAAGAACAAGGCGAAGTGCTCGGTGCGCCGCTTCACAGCAGGCGAGCCGGACGAGAATGGGCTCCTCATCGATGTCGGGCGGGGCTGGCACTTCGACTATGACGCCGGCAACGCGGATGACGACGAGCCGCTGTTTAAGCTCGACCGGCACTCGATCAAACAGGGCGAGTATCTGTCAATCACCGAACACGACGGCGTTATGCGCACGTTCAAGATCGTGCGCGTGGCTGCGGTTTAACCCGGAGTTAGTCGAACGGTTTCAGCCGATCGCGGAGCGCGGTGTTGATGTCGCGCACGGCTTCGTCCGAGCCGGTGTTCGTGGCGATTAGGAAGATCATGCTCTTCTGGGGCATGATCCTGACATCGGCCAGCCAGTAGCCGTTGCTGCCCGAATGGGTGAGAAGCATCGGTGTGCCGTCGGGCGCAAGCTTTGCGCCCCAGCCCAGTGCGTACACCTGGCTCACGGGCGTGTGGAGTTTGCGGTAGGTTTCGGGCTTCAGAAGCTTGCCGCGGCCGTGCACGCCTGCGAGTTGATCTGCAGCAAAGAGCAGCCAGTCGTGCAGCGTGATGTTGATTGTGCCGGCAGGCCCGATCGTGAGCGGATTGTCGGCGTCCTTGCTGCCGGGGTCGAGCGGCCGGCCCTCGTTGTGACCTTGCGGTTGTTCGACCTTGCCGGGCGCGCCCGGGGGGCCGAAGCCCGCATTCGCGATGCCGAGCGGGGCGAACACCTGCTCGCGCATCAAGTCTTCCCATGACTTGCCGGTTTGGGCTTCGGCGATGGCGCCCGCGATGATGAAGCCGAGGTTCGAATAGTTGAACTCGCCAATCTTCGAGGCCGGCGGCACTGCGAGATAGGCGCGTGCGACCGCGGCGCGTTGCGCAGGAAGTGCGTCGATGCCTTTGATCGCGGCGAAGAAGGCGGGGAGTTCCTTGTCGTCGGTCAGCGGCGGCAAGCCCGAGGTGTGGCTGAGGAGTTGCGTGATCGTGACCGTGCGGTAGGCGGGCGACATCGACGAGGCCAGGTGCGGGAACGAACCGGCCAGCGTGTCTTCGAAGCGGAGCTTGCCTTGTTCGACGAGGCGGGCGATCAGCGTTGCGGTGAACGCCTTCGTGTCGGAACCGATGTGCCAGCGGTCGTTCTTCGTGACCGGCTCCGGGTGTCCGTTCGCGCGCAAGCCCTGCGCCGCCTCGGCTTCGATTTTGCCGTTGATTTGAACGAGCGCGGCGACGCCGGGCAGTTTGTGCTGGTCGCGCGCCTTGGCGAGCGTCTGTTCGACGAAGGACTGTAGCTCGGCGTCGGTGTGCGCGATCGGCGCTGCCGCCGCGAGCGCGAGCAGGATCAACATACGGCGTGTGACGGTGAACATTAGCCCCCACTTTCGCCGTCAATTTAGCGGGATGCAGCGATGGGGGCACTGACAAATTTGTGAGGCTAAGTCAGCTGCGCTGAAGCAGGCGTTTCAGCTGGTCCAGATAGGCCGCGTAGGCGCGGCGGCCGGCTTCGGTCATGAGGACGGTGGTTTGCGGCTTCTTGCCGGCGAAGGTCTTTTTCGTGCGCACGTAGCCGGCTTCCTCGAGCTTGGTGACGTGGGTCGAGAGGTTCCCGTCGGACAGGCTTAGCGCCTCGCGGAGCGAGACGAAGTCCGCCGCGTCGGCCGTGCTCAGATACGCCATGATGCCAAGCCGCGCGCGGCCGTGGATGACGTCGTCGAGCGCGTTGTGGTCGAAGGCGCTCACGCGGTGCGGCGGCGTTCGGCAAGGAGAAGGGCGACGCCGGTGCCGCCTTGCAGCAGAAGGATGGCTGTGGCCGAGAACAGGATGAATTCGATGCGGCCGAGCAGGAAGAACGAGGCGAAGGCCACGACCCACCACGCGACCGCAATCGCATAGAGCCAGCGGATGCGGAAGATGACGGCGCTGGCGACGGTTGCAACGCCGCTGACCGCGGCTGCAATCGGCATCATCAGCGCTTGGTTGGCGACGCCGCTGATCGTCAGCCCCGCGAACACCGCGGTGAGCCCGATGCCGGCGGCGATCCACATCGCGCTCGTCAAACGGTTTGCGAAGCGTGCAGTTTCGGGCTTTGCGCTGTCCGTGCTGCCCATCAGGAACGAGGCGATCCAACCCGCGGCGAGGACAGCGGCCCAAACGTAGTTCATTTGGTCATGCGCGATCGGCAGGGCTTTCGTTACCGCGGCGTAGGTGAGGAACAATCCCGCCGCGATGACGATCGACCAGACGATGAAGTATTTGCCGCCGCTTGGTGCGCCGGTCGCGCCCGACTCCGCGAGTTCGCGCAGATAGTCGACGTCGTCGGCGAGCGATGGTTTGGTCATGTTGGTCTCCTATTCAGCTCTGGCCGAAGAAAATCGTGTGCATGATGCGGCCCGGCATGAAGGCCAACCCGCCTGCGATCAGCATGCCGCCGAAGTAGACACCGAGCATCGCACTGCGGTGGCCCTTAGTGTCGTGGGTGCGCGCGGTGACGATCGCGCCATAGACGCCGAACAACGTCAGGGGAACGAACAGGTGGATCCAGCTCCAGCCGAAGGGGCCGCTTGGGTTCGTTTGGTGGATGAACAGGGCTGCAATCGCGGTCACTGTCATCAAGGCGAGGTAGAGGTAGCCGAGCGCGCGGTGCGCGGGGCTGCCTTTGCGCGAGGCGAAGATCATCCAGGTGCCGATCAGGAATGCGGGGACGATCGTCGCCAGGTGGATCTGGATCGGCAGCGAGGCGTTCAGGATGGGGCCCAGATTCATCGGTGCTTCCACGCGTGTCCTGGCTATATACTTTGCATTACAAAGTACTTTGTCAAGAGGTGATCCCATCGCTAGCTCCGGCGAGTCCTGCTAAGCGGGGCGGGTAAACCAGGTGTGTTGTGTTTTGTAGCCGGCCTCTTCGAGGTGGCTGCGTTTCGCGTGCCAGGCGACGGGGCAGATGGCCATCGCGGCAGTGCGCCCGCGCTTCGCGAAGTCGGCTTCGGCTATCAGCAGAAGTGCGGATGCCGATGCCGGGTCGTGCCGCTCGGTCAGCGATGCGCCGAACGAGACTGCGTGGAAGTCGTCGATGACGCCGATTTTGGCATCGTCCAGCGTGATGGGGACTTGGATCGGGCTTGGCGGTTGGGTGATGAGGAAGCCGCAGGGCTGACCGTTGTGCTCGCTCACGAGTATCGTGCGATCGCGCATGGTGAGGCTCATCTTCATCCAGAAGCCGAAGCGGGCTTCGGCATCGGGGTGAGATTTCCAGAAGGCAGGCTTCGCTTCGTACAGGCGTTCGCGCGCTTCGCGATTGAAGGCGACGAGGGCAGGGATGTCTGCTTCCGCGGCAGCGCGGATGTTCGGTGTAGCGTGTTGCTGCGTGAGGCTGGGCTTTAGCATGTAGTGGGTGGTGGCGGTGTATCCCAGTGCTTCGAGTTGGCTGCGCTTCGCGTCGTCGTGCGCCGGGCAATCGATGACGAGCATCGCGGCGCCGCGATCGCGCAAGTGGCGGTCGAACGGGCCGATGCTTGTGCCTTCCATGTGCCAGGTGCCCAACACGACACCGGCAAGACCCTTCAGCTCGTAGATCGGCGGCGCCGGAATCATGGCGATGCGGCCGACGGTGAGGTTGTCTTCGGCTTCGGCGAGGATCCATTCGAACGGACCCGCGCTTCCTTCGATGTCGCGTTTGATCTGGGCTGCGATGGCGGCTGGCGGGTTCGATAACGCGCCGTGCCGCTCGGCGCCGACAAGCGTGGCGATGCGGGAAATGTCGCGTTCGTTGACTTTGCGGAAGGTCATTGCTTCCGGCCTTGGCTACCCTCAGTGCAGCTTCTTTACAATTACACTACCCGCCGAGTAGCCGGCGCCGAAGGAGCAGATGACGCCGAGGTCGTCGCGCTTGAGGTCGTCGCTGTTTTTGTGGAACGCGATGATCGAGCCGGCGGAGCTTGTGTTGGCGTAGGTGTCGAGGATGACCGGGCTTTCGCCGGGTTTTGGGTCGCGGCCGAGGACGCGCCTTGCGATGAAGTCGTTCATGTTCTGGTTCGCTTGGTGGAGCCAGAGGCGCTTCAAGGATTCCGGCGCTATGTTTTCGTCGGCGAGGTGGCTCACGATCAGTTCGGCGACCATGGGGCAGACTTCCTTGAAGACCTTGCGGCCTTCCTGGACGAAGAGCTTGTCGGGTTTGCCGACGCCTTCGGGCGCGGTGCGATTTAAGAAGCCGAAATTGTTGCGGATATTGTTCGAGAACTGCGTCTTCAGGCGTGTGCCTAAGATCTCCCACGCGTGCGTGCCTTTGGCGGCACTTGCGGGTTCGAGGACGATCGCGGTTGCGACGTCGCCGAAAATGAAGTGGCTGTCGCGGTCGCGGAAGTTCAAATGGCCCGAGCAGATTTCGGGGTTGACCACGAGCGCTGCGCGCGCGTTGCCGGCGCGGATCATGTCGGCGGCGGCTTGCATGCCGAACGTCGCCGAGGAACAGGCGACGTTCATGTCGAAGGCGAAGCCTTGGGCTCCCAGCGCGTTTTGCACTTCGATCGCGATGGCGGGATAGGCGCGTTGCAGATTCGAACAGGCGACGAGGACGCAGTCGATGTCCCCGGGCTTCTTGCCGGCGCGCGCGAGCGCTTCCTTCGCGGCGGTCACGCCCATTTCGGCGAGGATGGAGAGTTGGTCGTTCGGACGCTCGGGGATGCGGGGTGCCATCACGTCGGGGTCGAGGATGTGGTCCTTCTCCACGACGAAGCGGCTCTTGATGCCGGAGGCCTTCACCACGAACTCGACTGACGATTCTTGCAGGGCTTGCGTCTTGCCGGCCGCGATGTCGGCGGCGTGCGCGGCGTTGAACCTTTTGACGTAGGCGTTGAAAGAGGCAACCAGCTCTTCGTTGCTGATCGCATTCGGCGGCGTGTAGAGGCCGGTGCCGCTGATCGCTATGGCCGTCACGTTAACCCTCGTCGTTCGTTTGGGGCTCTTTATCCCATTGCGCCGCCGCTCGCATCCCCCCATGTTGCGCGCCATTGTGCACTGCGGCGGACGACGTTTGAGCGAGCGAAACAAAGCGCTGGTTTTGTTTTCGGGAGGGCAAGATTCGGCAACTTGCCTGGCCTGGGCGCTCGCGCGCTTCGCGTCTGTGGAGACGGTCGGGTTCTCCTACGGGCAGCGCCATGCCGTGGAACTCGACTGCCGGGCGAAGTTCGTGGCGGGCTTGCGGGCCCAGTTTCCGGCGTGGGCGGAGAGGCTTGGCGCCGATCACCTGATCGACATGTCGGTGATCAAGTCGCTCGGCGAGACGGCGCTCACGGCTGAGGGCGAGATCACGATGGGCAAGAACGGTTTGCCCACGACATTCGTGCCGGGGCGGAACATTTTCTTCTTCACGGCGGCGGCGGCGCTCGCCACCCGGCGCGGGATCAAGCATCTCGTCGGCGGCATGTGCGAGACGGACTATTCGGGGTATCCGGACTGCCGCGACGACACGCTGAAGAGCTTGCAGTCGTCGTTGAATTTGGGGCTCGACGCGCGGCTCGTCATCGACACGCCGCTGATGTGGATCGACAAGGCGGCAACGTGGAAGCTCGCCGAAGACTTGGGCGGCGCGGCGCTGGTCGAGTTGCTGCTGGAAGACACGCACTCTTGCTATCGCGGCGACCGAGCGAAGCGGCATGCGTGGGGCTATGGCTGTGGGGCGTGCCCCGCGTGCGAGCTTCGGGCGAACGGCTGGGCGCAGTACAAGGCGCAGCGTTCATGACCTACGCCGTCAAAGAGATTTTCTACACGCTGCAAGGCGAGGGCATGCGCGCCGGGCGCGCGGCCGTGTTCTGCCGTTTTGCCGGATGCAATTTGTGGAGCGGGCGCGAGGAAGATCGCGCGGACGCCGTGTGCACGTTCTGCGACACGGCGTTCGTTGGGACCGACGGCGAAGGCGGGGCTAAGTTTGAACGGGCGGACGATCTTGCGCGGGCGATTGCGGCGCGCTGGCCTCAGAACAACGGTGGGGCGAAGCGCTATGTCGTGTTCACGGGCGGCGAACCGTTGCTGCAGCTCGACGAGGCGCTGATCATTGCGGTGCATGCGGCGGGGTTCGAGATCGCGATCGAGACGAACGGGACGCTTGCGGCGCCGGCCGGGGTCGATTGGATTTGCGTGAGCCCGAAGGCCGGGGCGCCGCTTAAACAGAAGCGCGGCAACGAGTTGAAGCTCGTTTACCCGCAGGCGGGGGCGGAGCCGGAGCGGTTCGAGGATCTCGCCTTCGACAATTTTCTGTTGCAGCCGATGTGGGGCGACAAAACGGCAGACAACATGCGCGCCGCGGCGCGCTATTGCATGGAACATCCGCGCTGGCGCCTGAGCGTCCAGACGCACAAGTGGATTGGAATACCGTGACGATTAACACCGTCTCCTCAACTGTCATGGTCCGCGTAGGCGGACCACCCACGACTTCCTGTGCAGCGTTGCTGCTGCAAGATATCTCACGCGAAGCCGCGAAGATTATGAAGGTAGGACGCGAACCTAAGCATGCGCCGCAGGCGCAAGAACGATATTGGCGCTTCGCGCCGAGCTCGCCCGGCTACCTTTCGCGACTTTTCTTCCAAATCTTCGCGACTTCGCGTGAAACAATTGTACTTGGCCGTCTCACAAGAAGTCGTGGGTGGTCCGCCTGCGCGGACCATGACAAGAGAAGAATGAGTCTGTGATGTCGCTTTCTATCACCAAAGAGTTTCGTTTTGACGCCGCGCACTTCCTGCCGACGGCGCCGAAGGGGCATCCGAATTCGCGGATGCATGGGCATTCGTTCACCGCGGCGGTGACGCTCGAAGGTGCGCCCGATCCGGCGAAGGGGTGGATCCGCGACTTTGCCGATGTCGATGCGGCGGTCGCCGATTTGCGTGCGCGGCTCGATCATCATCTGCTGAACGAGATCAAGGGGCTGGAGTTGCCGACGCTCGAGCGGCTCGCGCGGTTCATCTTCGACGAGCTGAAAAGCGCGTTGCCGGAGATCGCGTCGGTGACGGTCAGCCGCCACTCACTCGGCGAGTCTGCGACCTATCGGAGGGCGTAATGGCGAAGGACAAACTCACGCAGCTGGGCGCACCCACAAAGCTTCCCGCGTCGCCCGACGAGGCGGTCTTGGAGCGCGTGCCCAATCCGCATGCCGACACGGATTATCTCGTGCGCTTTACGGCGCCGGAGTTCACGTCGCTGTGCCCCGTCACGGGGCAGCCGGATTTTGCGCATCTCGTGATCGACTATGCGCCCGGCAAGTGGATCGTCGAGTCGAAGTCGTTGAAACTGTTCTTGGGGAGCTATCGCAATCACGCGGGCTTTCATGAGGCGTGCACGGTTGCGATCGGCAAGCGGCTGATCGAGGCGATCGCGCCAAAGTGGCTCAGGATCGGCGGCTATTGGTATCCGCGCGGCGGCATGCCGATCGACGTGTTCTGGCAGACGGGTAAGTTGCCTTCTGGCCTCTGGGTGCCGGAGCAGGGGGTTGCGCCGTATCGCGGGAGAGGGTGAGAAGTGCCGCCCTATCGCGTCGGGTCACTTGATAGGTTGAACGAACTGTCAACCTTTCCGGCGATGGATCCGGGTGCGCCGGAGCCTTTGATTGTCGCAACTGAGCTCGAAGTGCGCATCGCGTATCTCGGTTGCGACACGGGGCACCAGGCGTTTGAGGACAGTGAGCCTGTCGTGTTGGCTCGATTTCGATCGGCTCGTGCGCACTACAGAGGTCCTCCGAACGACGAAGCGTTGGCGGGTCATCCGCTCTATGCGAGAGGACTGAAGCACTACGCGGCTTTCGAGGTCCTTGAATCGTCATGGATTCGCGAACTCGAAGTTATGAATCGAGGTCACGTCCATCACAATCCGGGCAATTTTGTTACCTTGCGCCACTTCATCATCGCTTTTCATGACACGACATTTGAGTGTGTGGCGGAGGGATATGAAGCCCAGCGGGCATACGTGCGCTCGGGTGGCAGATTGCTGGCGCTGCAACATGCGTTCGAATCGCTGAGGTGATGTATGTCCCGGATTGAGTTTTGGTTCGAGTTTGCGAGCACGTACTCGTATCCGGCGGCGCATGCGGTTGAGGCGGCGGCGAAGGCGCGCGGTGTCGAGGTGAAGTGGCGGTCGTTTTTGCTTGGGCCGATCTTCGCCGCTCAGGGGTGGAACGACTCGCCGTTCAACATTTATCCGGCGAAGGGTGCGTATATGTGGCGCGATCTCGCGCGCATTTGCGCTGCGCAAGGGTTGCCGCTGACGAAGCCGTCGCAGTTTCCGCGGGGCAGTTTGCTCGCTGCGCGGATTGCCTGCCGGTTTGCGGGTGAGGCTTGGGTGGGCGAGTTCGTGCGGCGCGTCTATAGCGCGAACTTCGTCGATGACGCGGACATCTCGTCGCCGTTCGTGATCGGGAAGATCCTGTCCGACATGGGGCAGGTGCCGGCGCTGATGCTTCAAGCCGCGCAGGCGCAAGAGACGAAGGATGCGTTCCGCGCGCAGGCCGAGCGCGCGGTTCAGCTCGGCATCATCGGCGCGCCGTCGTTCGTCGTGGAGGGTGAGGTGTTTTGGGGTGGCGACCGGCTGACCCAAGCGCTCGATTGGGCGTGCGGCAAGCGGGATGTTGGCACACCTTGACGCTTGTTGACGGGCGGCGAATTTTGTGCCATTACTTTTTCTGAAAAGTAAGGAATCTGCCATGCAATCCGCAATCACTGCCAAAGGGCAGACGACCATTCCCAAGGAGGTCCGGGATTTCCTTGGCCTGAAAACCGGCAGTAAGGTCAAATACTTCATCACCATGGACGGCAGAGTCGCCATGCTGGCGGTCAGGCCGGTGAGCGACTTGCGCGGTATGTTGAAGTCGCCGCGAAAGAAGCCCGTTTCCTTGAAGGAGATGGACGACGGCATTGCTGCCGCTGTTGCTGAGCGTGACCGGCGCAGCAGGCAGCGATGATCGGCATCGACACGAACGTACTCATTCGATACCTGACGCAAGACGATCCAGTCCAGTCACCGAAGGCTACAGCGTTCATCGAGCGCACGTTGAGCGAGGCGTCACCTGGCTTTGTGAGTGTTGTTGCTTTTGCCGAAACAGCATGGGTGCTTGATCGCGTCTTTGGCTACGAGCGCCCTCAGTTGGTTGAGGCGTTGAAGCGCGTGCTCGAGGCCGAGGTGTTTGTGGTCGAACACGAACGGGAAGCTTACTCCGCAATCGAAGTTCTCGAGGACGGAAGGGGTTCATTTGGGGATGGTATCATCGCCGCACTTGGTCATAGCGCCGGTTGCGATCGTACGGTTACGTTCGACGAAAAGGCGACGCGTATTCGCCAATTTGAGCGGCTCTAACGCTTGGCCAGCTTCGCGCATTCTTTGTGGCGGAAGCAGGTAGTCATGTGGTCGTTGACCATGCCGACGGCTTGGGCGAAGGCGTAGACGATCGTCGGGCCGCAGAAGGTGAAGCCGCGCTTCTTCAGGTCCTTCGAGAGCGCTTGGCTCATCGGCGTTTCGGCGGGGACGCCCTTCATCGTTTCGAATTTGTTTTGGACGGGTTTGCCGTCGACGTGCTTCCAGATGAAGTGGGAGAAGCCGCCGGGCTCCTTTTCCATGATGTCGAGATAGAGCCTTGCGTTCTTGATCGTGCCCTCGATTTTGCCGCGGTGGCGGATGATGCCTTCGTTCTGCAGCAGCTTGGCGATCTTGGGTTCGGTGAAGCGGGCGATCTTGGCCGGCTCGAAACCGTCGAACGCTTTGCGGAAGTTGTCGCGCTTGCGCAGGATCGTGATCCACGACAGGCCCGCTTGGAAGCCGTCGAGGATCAGCTTCTCGTAGAGCGCGCGGTCGTCGTATTCCGGCACGCCCCATTCTTCGTCGTGGTAGGCGACGTAGAGCGGGTCTTCGCCCGGCCAGGCGCAGCGCGATTTCGGGGCCATTCGTTTAGTCCTTGGTGATCAGCGGGTAGCTTGGGCGGGAAATGCGGACGGCGAGTGCGCCAGCGGTCGCTTTGGTGGCGTCGCCGAGGCGGTCGAGGCGGATGATGGCTAGACCTTGGCCGCCGATGCTGCCCAGCATCTCGCCGAGTTCGGTGTCGCCGTGCTTCAGCGGGGTGCCGGGCGGCGGCAGGGGCGCTGCTGCTTCCACGCGCAAGATGCGGCGGCGGGCAGTGGCGCGGTGCTTCATGCGCGCGGTTAGTTCTTGGCCGACATAGCAGCCCTTCTCGAAGTCGACGCCGTGCAGCTCTTCGAAATTGCAGTCGAGCGGGAAGTGCGTTTCCGGCGTTAGATCGCTTGCGTCCGGCACGCCGAGCGCGATGCGGTGTTTGTGGTAGGCCTCGGCATCGGCGTTTGCCGGCGGCGTTGCGGTGATGGTGCGATGACCGAGCGCGGCGAGGCGCGGGTCGGCGAAGCTGCCTTCGCTTTCGGTGGGAGAGGCGACGACGGCAAGATGGGGGCGTTCGGCGATCGTGACCTTGGCGCGCAGTTTGTATTTCTTCAGGCGCGCGGCGAGGTCGGCGGCCTGCGTCTTCGCGCAGTCGATCAGGTAGCCGCCGTTCGCGGGTGCGACCAGAAACGCGGCGATGATCTTGCCCTGCGGGGTCAGCAGCGCGGCGTAAATCGCGCGCCCATTTTCCACTTTCGCGATGTCGTTCGTGATCAGGCCTTGCAGGAACGACGCGGCGTCGGCACCTGCCACCTCAATCACAGCGCGGTCGGGTAGAACTGTGGTGGGGAAACTCATGGGAATGACGTAGAGCGGCCGCGCTTGGTTTGGCAAGGGCGCTTGCGGAATCGCGGGCCTGTCTGTAGCTGCTTTGCCCATGAGCGAGACATTTGATCTGATTTTGAAGGGCGGCACCGTGGTGACGCCGTGGGGCACGGCGGCGACCGATGTCGGCGTGCGTGCGGGCAAGATTGCGGCGATCGGCGCGCTTTCGGGCGCGAAGGCTGCTGTGGTGCGTGACATGAAAGGGCTGCATGTGCTGCCCGGCGCGATCGACAGCCAGGTGCACTTCCGCGAGCCCGGCCCGACGCACAAAGAAGATTTGGAAACCGGGAGCCGCGCCGCGGTGCTTGGCGGTGTTACGGCCGTGTTCGAGATGCCGAACACTTCGCCGCCGACGACGACTCCCGAGGCGCTGAACGAGAAGCTGCGCCTCGCACGGGGGCGGATGTGGTGCGATCACGCGTTCTATGTCGGGGCGACGCCGGATAATGCGGAGGCGTTGAAGACGCTCGAGTTGATGCCGGGTGCTGCCGGCGTGAAGATGTTCATGGGCTCGTCCACCGGCACGCTGCTCGTTCCCGACGACGAGCATGTCGAGCGCGTGCTCCGGCACGGTCGGCGGCGTGTGGCCGTGCATTCAGAGGATGAAGAAAGGCTCAACGCGCGCAAGGGCGAACGTATTCCGGGCGATCCGCGCTCGCATCCGGTGTGGCGCGATGCGGAGGCTGCGCTGCTCGCGACCAAGCGACTAACGGCGTTGGCGCGCAAGGCTGCCCGGCGCGTGCATGTGCTGCATGTATCGACGGGCGACGAGATCGAGTATCTGCGCGCGCACAAGGACATCGCGAGCGTTGAGACGACGCCGAACCATCTGACGCTGATTGCGCCGGAGTGTTACGAACGGCTCGGCACCTATGCGCAGATGAACCCGCCGGTGCGCGACCGTTCGCACTGGGAGGCGATTTGGAACGGCGTGCGCGAGGGCATCGTGGATGTGCTCGGCTCCGATCACGCGCCGCATACGCGCGAGGAGAAGGACAAGGGCTATCCGGACACGCCGTCGGGCATGACGGGCGTGCAGACGCTGGTGCCGATCATGCTCGATCACGTGAATGCGGGGCGGCTGAGCCTTGAGCGGTTCGTCGATTTGGTCGCGCACGGGCCGCAGCGCATCTTCGGGCTGCAAACGAAGGGCCGGATCGCGGTCGGGTTCGACGCGGACTTCACTGTGGTCGATCTCAAAGCCAAGCGCACGATCGAAAACAAATGGATCGCCAGCCGCTGCGGTTGGACGCCGTTCGACGGCGTGACGGTCACCGGTTGGCCGGTGGGCACGATCCTGCGCGGGGAGACCGTGATGTGGGACGGCGCGCTGAACGGCGCGGCGCGGGGTGAGCCGTTGCGGTTTTTGGAGACGATCCAGGCTCAAGGTTGAAACGCCAAGCACGCCAAGCTGCTCAGGCTAGACGTGCAGTTGGTTGCCAGCGCGGAGGCTGAAGGATTTCACGCCAAGACGCTAAGGCGCCAAGAAGTAAGTGCGCTCTCTTCGGCGCGAAGCGCCATTAATGCTTGAATAGGCGCTTCGCGCCGAGAGGATGCTGAACCTCTTGGCGTCTTGGCGTGAAACAAACAGACTCGTCGTGTCCGAGGTGGATACGAATTAGCCCGAGCAGCTTGGCGTGCTTGGCGGTTCAACGTTCTTCAATCGAACCCCACAAACACCGCGGCTTCGTCCACGCTCTTGCGCTTCGATACTACCGCGTTCACCGGAAACGTGTCGTCCGGGAAGCCCATGGCGACGCAGATCATGATGACTTGGTCGTCGGGGATGCGGGCGTGTTCGCGGACGACTGGCGATTGCATGATGCCTTGGCTGTTGATCACGCAGCCTAGGCCTCGCGACCAGGCGGCGTTGACGAGGGCGTTCGTGATGCCGCCGCAATCGAAGGGGCCGATGTCGCCGCCTTGAATCGCGCGGTCGTAGGTGACGACGATCGAGACCGGGGCGTCGAATTGACGGAAGCCGCGTAGGACCCAGTCTTGTCTGGCGACTTGGTCGTGGCGTTCGATGTTCATCACGGCGAAGAGTTGTTTGGCGATTTCGATTTGGCGTTCGCGGTGGACGCCTTCGTAGTTGCCGTGGCTGCGGATCTCGCGCGAGGCGGGGACGCCGGCGAGGTTGCGCTCGGTGTTGCCTTTGCGGATTTTGTCGAGCGGCTCGCCGGTCACGACGTAGAAGTTCCACGGCTGGGTGTTGAGCGAGGACGGCGCGCGGATCGCTAAGCCGATCACCTCTTTGATCAGCGCCTTCGGCACGGGTGTTTTCTTGAAGCCGCGAATGCTGCGCCGGCCGAGGACCACTTCGTCGTACTGCATGGAACTGCTTTCGGTTTGCGGCGACGTGCTTCGCGCAAAACTCGGTGGCTGACAAGTTGCGTTGCGGTGTCTTTCGTAGAGCGCTGAGGATTCCGTAGGAGGCACTTGTCCTGGGAGCGCAGGCGTCCCGCCTGCTCTTTCTTCGGGATGACCTGCGTCGAGGCTGCAAGAAACGAAGTGCCGGCAGGATGCCGGCGGTCCCAGGAAGAAGAAGAGCAGGCGAGACGCCTGCGGTCCCAGGGCTAGTGCCTGCTACCGAAACGCTGCGCGCTACGATCTAATGGATGCTGATCTCGTGACCGACGTGGCGGATGTCGAGCGGGCAGAGGATGCCGCAGGTGCCGACGCGGACCGAGTGCAGGCGGCCGTCGAGGTTCTTGTTCCAGAAGGTGAGGAACTTGCCCAGCACCGGAAACTGCGGTGCCATGTCGAGTTCTTGCCAGATGAAGCTCTGCAGGAGCTTCGGATGATCAGGCATGTGGTAGAGTATTTCCGCCGTCGTCAGGCGGTAGCCTTTCAACATGAGGTTCAACTGAGACACCGCAAACTCCCGCGCATGAAGTACGCCGCTACGCGAAGGCACTGCCATCGCGGATCGCGCACCGAACCACACGAGAGTTTGCACGCGATCCGTGAAAGTATCGTGCGCCGGAAATTTGCAACCGTCGAGCGTTTCGATATGGGACTCTTGACAGTTCCTGCCGGAATGCGCTGCGTACGCAACAGTTTCCAATCACCCGCTAGCGCTCACCATATTCGAGTGCCAAGAGATCGATAAATGTCCGAGAAATTCCGCTGCATCCTGGTAACCAAAACAGAAGCCGGTCAGAAGGCTCAGCTGTCGGAGGTCGCAGAGAGCGATCTTGGAGAGGGCGACGTCACCGTCGCGATATCGCACTCGACGCTCAATTATAAAGACGGGCTCGCGATTACGGGGACAGCACCGGTCGTGCGGAAGTTTCCGCTCATCGCGGGGATCGACTTTGCCGGCAAAGTCTTGAAGTCGGCCGACGCGCGGTTCCGCCCGGGCGATGCCGTCGTTGCGAACGGTTGGGGCATGGGTGAGGCCCACAACGGCGGCTACTGCACCCGCGCGCATGTGAAGAGCGATTGGCTGGTGCATGTGCCGCGCGTCTTCACGGCGGCCGATACGATGGCCGTGGGGACCGCCGGCTACACGGCGATGCTGGCGGTGATGGCGCTTGAGGATTTGGGGCTGACGCCGGCGAAGGGGCCGGTGCTCGTCACCGGTGCTGCGGGCGGCGTCGGCAGCGTCGCCATTGTTTTGCTGGCGAAACTTGGGTTTCGGGTCGTTGCGTCCACGGGGCGCA
>CAZYGK010000016.1:0-40711 GCA_964647355.1 uncultured Flavobacteriaceae bacterium
CATTATCGCCGGTGCCGACACGTCGCCGGCGGAGGGCGTCGTCAAGTGGGCGCCGGTGAAGTCGATCTGGATCGGATCGATGACGGGTGTGGCCTTGATCTTCGGGCCGCTGACATTTTCTTGGGATGCGTTTGCCGTCTTTCTCGTGTTGTGCGCGATCACGCTTTGCGGCGGGCATTCCGTGGGATGCACCGGCGGCTCATTCACGGAAGTTTCGAATGTCCGTTGTGGCTTGAGTATGTGCTGGTGACGCTAGGCACGCTGGTAGGTATGGCGGGGCCGATCGGTATGACGCGCCAGCACGACCTTCGCGATTGGGCGCAGCGGCAGACGAACTGTCATGACTATCTCTGCCACCGGCACAGCTTTTGGCATGACGCGTGGTGGCAGCTGCATTGCGATCTGCACCTTGCGCGGGCGCCGGAGTTCCGGCTGGAACCGCGGATCGCGAACGACCGCGTCTATGCGTGGATGGAGCGGACGTGGATGTGGCAACAATTGCCGGTCGCGCTCGTGCTTTATGCGCTTGGCGGTTGGGCTTGGGTCGTGTGGGGCGTTTGTGCGCGGGTTGCCGTGTGTGTGACGGGGCATTGGCTCGTCGGGCACTATGCGCATCGCGAAGGGCCGCAGAGTTTTCTCGTGCGCGGCGCCGGCGTGCAGGGGTTCGATGTGCCGATCGCGGGGCTGATCTCGATGGGCGAGAGCTGGCACAACAATCATCACGCCTACCCGGGCTCGGCGCGGATTGGGCTGTTGCCGGATCAGCCGGATCCGGGGTGGTGGTTGATCCTCGCGCTGAAGCGGGTTGGGCTCGCGTGGAACATCCGCACGCCGGAGACGATGCCGGTGCGGCCGGAGTTGGTGCGGGTGACGTCGGATGGCGAGGGTTGTCCGGCTCTGCGGCGGATGCGACGGTTGGGTGAGAAGCACGGGTGGCTTGTTCCTGCGCGATGATATCGAGCGAGAGATTAATCCTTCGCCGTTGGCGCGAAGCGGATTTGGCGCCGTTTGCGGCGATGAATGCCGATCCTTTGACTATGCGGCTCATGCCGTCGGTGATGACGGCGGCCGAGAGCGAGGCCTTGATCGGGCGGTTCGAGGAGCATCATCGGGCGCACAGGTTTGGGGTGTGGGCGCTGGAGGCGCCGGGGGTGGCGCCGTTGATCGGCTATGTCGGATTGCAGCGGGTCGGCTTCGAGGCGCCGTTCACGCCGGCGGTCGAGATCGGCTGGCGGCTTGCGCCGGCCTTCTGGGGCAAGGGCTATGCGACGGAGGGCGCGAAAGCGGCGCTTCGAACGGGGTTCGAAGATTTGAATCTCGATCAAATCGTCTCGTTCACGGTGGCGGCGAACAAGCCGTCATGGTCGGTGATGGAGCGGCTCGGCATGACGCGCGACCTCAGCGGTGACTTCGACCATCCCCGGTTGCCGGTGGGGCATACGCTGAGGCGGCATGTGCTCTATCGGATGACACGGGAGGCGTGGCGCGGCTGAAAGAGAAGATGTCTCACGCGAAGCCGCGAAGACGCGAAGAAAAGGCGCGAACACCAACCTAACCGGTCGATGCGGTTGAACGCACGGTTGCGCGCCTTCGGCGCGCGAATGACAGTTCGCGACTTCCTTCGCGCCTTCGCGGCTTCGCGTGAGAAACTTTTCTTGCGGCGCAGATTAGGCGTGCGCTTTCGTCAGCACCACGAAGTGGAAATCCGTGCGCTTGGCGCCGGGTTCGCGGTCGAAGGGGAAGGGTTTCGTGCCGGTGCGGGTGTAGCCGCGGCGTTCGTAGTAGGCAACCAGGTCTTCGCGGATCGAGATGACGGTCATCGCGATGCGCGGGCATTTCCAGAGGTCGCGGATTTGCCGTTCGGCGTGAGCCAATATCTGTTTGCCGTGGCCTGCGCCTTGGAGCGCCGGCTTGACGGCGAACATGCCGAAATAGCCATTGCCGTTCTCGTTCTTGATCAGGGCGCAGCCGACGAGCACGTCCGCGTCGAACGCCATGAGGAAGCGCGCGTTCGAGTCGGCGATATAGCCTTCGATTTCGGCAACGCTGGTGCGGTTGCCTTCAATTAGGTTGGCTTCGGTCGTCCAACCGCGGCGGCTTTCTTCGCCGCGGTAGCCTTCTTCGATCAGGGCCGCGATTGCCGGCGCGTCGGTGCGGCCGGCAAAGCGGAACGCGAGTGAGCTCACTCGGCCGCGTCGGCTTCGCCGCCGCGGTCTTTGTCCTGACGCTCGACGATGCGGGCCTTCTTACCGGTCAGGCCCTTGAGGTAGTAGAGCTTCGCGCGGCGGACGCGGCCGCGGCGGAGCACTTCGACCGAGTCGACGAGCGGGCTGTGGACCGGGAAAATGCGCTCCACGCCTTCGCCGTAGGAGATTTTGCGGACGGTGAAATTCTCGTTCAGGCCTTGGCCCTGGCGGCCGAGGACGACGCCTTCGAACGCCTGAAGACGCTCACGGCGCTTTACCTGCTTCGTCTTTTCATCGAACGATTCTTCGACGACCTTGACCATGACCTTGACGGTGTCGCCGGGGCCGAAATCGGTCTTCTTCTTTTTCGAAAGCGCTTTGACTTGTTCGGCTTCAAGCGTTTGCAGGAGATTCATCGGATTGATCCTTTCGTAAGCTCTAGTGTTTTGTTTGTGCCGTCCGGCGCATGTGGGCGTCCCACAGGTCGGGGCGGCGGGATTTCGTGAGGTCGAGCGACTGCTGGCGGCGCCACTCGGTGATCTTTTTGTGGTGACCCGAGACGAGGACCGCGGGGATGTCGCGGCCTTCCCAGGTTTGCGGCCTTGTGTAATGCGGGTATTCGAGCAGGCCGTTTTCGAAGCTCTCTTCGTCGAGCGAGGCGTCCGCGCCGACGACACCCGGCAGCAAGCGCACCACGGCATCGATCAACGTCATCGCCGCCAGTTCACCGCCGGAGAGGATGTAATCGCCGATCGAGATTTCTTCGAGCTGGCGTGCATCGATCACGCGCTGGTCGACGCCTTCGAAGCGGCCGCAGACCAGGATCACGCCGGGGCCTTGGCTCAGTTCGCGGGCTCGCGCTTGGCTGAGGGGCTTGCCGCGCGGCGAAAGCAGGATGATCGGGCGATCGTTGCGCGCGACGCTGTCGATCGCCGCCCCCAAGATGTCCGCGCGCATCACCATGCCGGGGCCGCCGCCTGCCGGCGTGTCGTCGACCGAGCCGTAACGCGTGGTCGCGAACTTGCGGATGTCGAGCGTTTCAAGCGACCAGCGTTTCTCGGCGAGCGCCTTGCCGCTGAGCGACATGCCGAGGGGGCCAGGGAACATTTCGGGCAGGACGGTCAGGACGGTTGCGGCCCAGGTCATGGTGCTGCTCCCTGATCGTCGGCAGTGAGTACCGCGAGGCCGGTTTCGGAGAGGACGATCTTGCCCGCTTCGATGTCGACCTTCGGCACCATGCTGTTGGCGAACGGCACGAAGGCCGTTGCGCCGGTCGTGCGCTTGATCTCGAGCAGTTCGCCGGCGCCGAAGTTTTGGAAGCCCAGCGCTTCGCCGACCTTGTCGCCGCCTTCGTCGAACACGGCGAGGCCGATCAAGTCGGCTTCGTAGTATTCGCCGTCTTCGGTTTCCGGCAGTTCGTCGCGGTCGACCTTCAGCTCAACGCCTTTCAGCGATTCGGCCAGGTTGCGATCGGTCACGCCCTTGAGGCCCGCGATCACGATCTCACCCTGAAGACGCACGTTCGTCAGGCGGAACAGGCGGCCGTCGCCCGCCGTCACCGGCCCATAGGACGCGATGTCGAGCGGGTCGGTGGTGAAGCTTTTGATCTTCACCTCGCCCTTCAATCCGTGGGGCCCGATGATCCGGCCCAGAAGGATTTGTTTGTCCGCCATATGCTTTGCTCGAAAGACGCGGGATTAAGCCGCGGCTTCTTCGCCCTTCTTTTCGGCGGCCAGACGTTCCTGAGCCTTCTTGCGCGGCGCCGATTTCGACGGGTCGTTGAACGTCGTCTTCTTCTTGGCCAAGCCCATGTCGGCGAGGAAGCGTTCGATGCGGTCCGACGGCTGCGCGCCTTGGCTCAGCCAGTACTTCACGCGGTCGAGGTCGAGCTTGATGCGGTCGGCGTGGTCTTTCGCCAGCAGCGGATTGTAGTGGCCGATGCGCTCAATGAAGCGGCCGTCGCGCGGGCAGCGCGCGTCGGCGATGACGATCTTGTAGAACGGGCGCTTCTTCGTGCCGCCGCGTGACATTCTGATCTTCAGCATTCGTGTTTCCTTCTCATCAATCCAAAATTCAAACCAATCAACGCTTTCCGCCGAAGCCCGGCGGTAACTTGAAGCCCGGAGGCAATTGCATCGTGCCGCCGCCCAATCCGGGGAGCGCGCCGCCCTGGGGCATTGCGGGGCCACGGCCGCCGAACAGCGCGCTCATCAGGCCTTTGCCCTTGCCCATTTTCTTCATCACATCCGCCATCGTGCGGTGCATCTTCATGAGCTTGTTCACTTCGGAGACGTCGACGCCGGACCCCTTGGCGATGCGCTTGCGGCGCGAGCCGTTCAGCACGTCGGGGTTTGAGCGCTCTTCCTTCGTCATCGACGAAATGATCGCCTCTTGGCGCTTCAGCAGCGTGTCGTCCATGCCCGCGGCGGCGAGTTGATCCTTCGCTTTTGCGACGCCAGGGAGCATGCCCATAATGCCCTGCATGCCACCCATGCGACGCATCTGGCGGAGCTGCTCGGCAAGGTCGTCGAGGTCGAACTGGCCCTTCGCCATTTTCTTGGCGAGTGCGTCGGCCTTTTCTTGGTCGATCGTCTCGGCAGCCTTCTCGACCAGGCTAACGACGTCGCCTTGGCCCAAGATGCGGCCGGCGATGCGGCGGGGGTGGAAGTCTTCGAGCGCGTCAATCTTTTCGCCCGTGCCGAGCAACTTGATCGGCGCGCCGGTGATCGCGCGCATGGAAAGCGCCGCGCCGCCGCGGCCGTCGCCGTCGATGCGGGTGAGGACGATGCCGGTGATGCCGATGCGTTCTTTGAACGTCTTGGCGACATTGATCGCGTCTTGGCCGGACAGGCTGTCGGCGACGAGCAGCGTTTCGACGGGGCCGGAGAGATCACGTATCTGCGCGATCTCGGCCATCAGGGCTTCGTCGATGTGCAAGCGGCCCGCGGTGTCGAGGATCAGGACGTCGTAGCCGGAGAGCTTTGCGGCTTGCAGCGCGCGGCGGGCGATGTCGGCGGGGGCTTGGCCCGCCATGATGGGAAGTGTTGCGACGCCAGTTTGTTCGCCGAGGACCTTCAACTGTTCCTGCGCGGCCGGGCGGCGCGTGTCGAGCGAGGCGAGCAGGACCTTCTTCTTGTCGCGGTTCGTGAGGCGAAGCGCGATCTTTGCCGTCGTCGTCGTCTTGCCCGAGCCCTGCAAGCCGATCATCATGATGACGGCGGGGGGCACGGCGTCGAGCGAAAGACTCGCATTTTCTTCGCCCAGCGTTTCGACGAGGACGTCGTGGACGATCTTGACGATCTGCTGGCCCGGCGTGACGGAGCGCAGGACGTCGGAACCGATCGCCTTCTCGCGAACCTTCGCTAGGAAATCTTTGATGACGGGGAGCGAGACGTCGGCTTCGATGAGCGCCAGACGCACTTCGCGCAGCGCGGCATCGACGTCGGCCTCGGTCAGCGCACCGCGCCCCGTGAGGCCGTCGAACACCGACGACAAGCGATTGGTCAGAGCTTCAAACATCACCGTCCTTCACGCGTGGCCGCGTTTTGCCAAATGCCTATCGCGCCCGCGGGCGCAACGCGCTGGCGGACGTTGACCTTGGGGCCTGTCCCCAAGGCGGATCGGCATTCAGCGATCCAGAGAAATCGGCGCGGAACCTAGGGTTTCCCCTAAGGGGAGTCAATGCGATCCCCGGCGCGGCTAGGGCGGCAAATTGGCCGTTATTCCATCAACTGCTGGCGGAAATAGGTGAACGTTAGGGCCAGTTGTTCGGCGCGGGTGGCGTTCGTGTCGGCGGTTTCGAAGTAGAGCGGGGGTTGGCCGAAGGCGCTCAATTTGGCCGCCATCTTTCGTGCATGAGCGGGATGGATGCGTTCGTCGCGCGTGGCACTCATGAAAAAGGCCCGCGGGTACCGTACGCCGGCACGCACGTTTTGGTATGGCGACCAGCGCGTGATGCTCGCACGCTGGCGCGGGTCGTCGGGGTTGCCGTATTCGGCGATCCAGTTCGAGCCCGCCGACGACAGGCGCTTGTAACGCACCATGTCGGTTAAGGGGAGTTGCGCTGAGACTGCGTTGAAGAGGTCGGGGTACTGAACGAAGGCGCCCGACGCAACCAACCCGCCATGCGAGGAGCCGATCAACCCCAAGCGGCGCGGCGAGGTGAAGCCACGCGCGATCATGTCGCGCGCAACGGCGGCAAGATCGTCGAAATTGCGCTGGCGGTGCTCGCGGGTGGCCGCCTGGTGCCAGCCCGGACCGAACTCGCCGCCGCCGCGAACGTTTGCGACAGCGTAAGCGCCACCTTCCTCCAGCCAAAGTTTGCCCGCGGTTGCCCAGTACCAAGGCGTGGTGGAGACCTGAAAGCCGCCGTATGCGTAGAGCAGCGTCGGCGTCGCGCCGTTGTTTCGCATGCCTTCGCGGCGCACCAGGAAGTAGGGAATGCGCGTACCGTCGGACGAAATCGCTTCGTATTGCGCAACCTCGATGTGCTTGGTGTCGAAGCGCTCCGGCAGCGACTTGATCTGCTGCGGGTCGACGCCTTTGGAGGCGACGTAGAGGCTGTCGGGGATGACGAAGCTCTCATACTTGATCAGCACTTCGGCATCGACCGGGCTTGCACTCACCACTTCCGCACTGCCGTTCTCCGGCAAGGTCATGCGGCGCCAGAACCATTGGTGCCCGTCGTAGGTGACCTCGTGGATGCGACCCTTCACGTTGTCGAGCAACGACAGGTAAACCGCATCGCGACCGAGCTTCACGTCGGCGATCGAGACGCGGCGCTGCGGCGCGAACAACGACTTCACCGCCGGGATCGCGCCGCCGTTGCCGATGTACTCGTCGAGAGAGAAGCCAGCGAGCGCGCCCTGATCGATCGTCGTGCCGCCAACGGCCCAGTCGCGCGTTGCCTGAAAGAGCACTTGGCGGCGATGCAGGCCCTTGAAGTCGAGATGGCGCGGCACCGCGATGCGCGTGACGCGCGAATTCGCGTCTACGTAATAGACTTCCTTCTCCGAACCATCGAACGACCGAACGACAAAAATCTCGGCATTGCCCTTCTCGTCGAAGTAGACGACGGGACGAACGGCGGCGTCGCCGCTCTTACCTTCGAAGATCGTCTTTGCGTCGCCCAGCGGTTCGCCGCGGTTCCAGAGTTTGACGACGCGCGCGCGCGCCGATGCGGACGGCGAGCTGCCGCCCCAACTCGTGGCGACGACGACCGTGTTCAAATCGACCCACGAGACGTCGGTCTTACCCTCGCCGATGTCGAAGCCGCCGCGAACGAACGACTTCGTGGCGATGTCGAACTCGCGGACGAAGACCGCATCGCCGCCGTTGCGGCCAAGCCGTATCAGGCAGCGCCGGAAGGCCGGGGGTAGACACTCGGCGCCACGCCACGCCCACTCACCGCTACGCGACGCAGCGAGTGCGTCGAGGTCGATCAACGTCTCCCATGTCGGGTCGCTGTGGCGGTATTCGGAAAACGCGGCACGGCGCCAAACACCGCGCGGATGGCGCTCGTCCTGCCAGAAATTGTGCACCCAGCCGGCGGCGAGGCTGCCGTAGGGGATGCGGGCCTTGGCGCCCACGATCTCTCGCGCGGCGTCGAGCGTGTCTTTGTAGTCTTCGTCGGCGCGGAGCGAGCGGAGCGTCTGTTCGTTCTGTGCGTGGACCCAGGTTTGCGCCCGCGGACCGCGCACGTCCTCCAACCAGAGGAACGGGTCGTCCGCCGCCAAAGCCACAACACAGGAAGCGAGCGAGAGCAAAACCCCCGCGCACGCGGCCACCAATCGCATCAGGCACTCCAGAGCCTCTCGGCTCAAACCCAACTTGCGCCCCAAACCCCGCGCGCGAAATTTGTTAACACGCGTCTTGGCGTATCGCACCACGCGGGAGTGACGGGAGAAGGGGAAAATTTTCCCTTCTGCTGAGACGTTCCGCCGCCAGCCCCAACGCAAAAGTGGTAGCCTAAGGGGCTCGCCAGTTGTGGGCGCGAACGCCTATATAGCGGCACATGAGTGTCGCGTTTTTCAAAATGAACGGTCTGGGCAACGACTTCGTCGTTGTGGATGCGCGCGCGCGAAAGTTGAAAATCGGCGCATCTGCGGCACAGCGGATCGGAGACCGGCATCGCGGCGTCGGCTTCGATCAGTTGCTGGTGATCGAACCTGCCAGCGGTGCGGGTGACGCAACCTTGCGCATCTGGAACCCCGACGGCAGCAAGGCCGAGGCCTGTGGAAACGGAACGCGCTGCGTCGCCGATTTGTTGTTGAAAGAATCGGGCAACGAGACCCTGTCACTGCTGACGGACGGCGGTTTGCTCCACTGCCGCCGCGAGGACGACGGGCGCGTGACGGTCGACATGGGCGAACCGAAACTCGACTGGCAGGACATTCCGCTCGCCGAGAGGATGGATACGCGCACACTCGACATCAAGGTCGGGCCGATCGATGCGCCAGTTTTGTTCGGACCCTCGGCCGTCAATATGGGCAATCCGCACTGCATCTTTTTCGTAGAGAACGCCGAGGCGCACGACCTTAAAAAGATCGGGCCGATGCTTGAGCACCATCCGCTGTTCCCGGAGCGCGCGAACATCAGCTTGGCGCAGATCAGGTCGAAGGGCGAAATTCGCCTGCGCGTGTGGGAGCGCGGCGCGGGCATGACGCTTGCCTGCGGATCGGCCGCATGCGCCACCACGGTCGCCGCCGCGCGGCGCAAGCTCGCCGACCGGAAGGTGCGGATCGTGCTCGACGGCGGGCCGCTCGACATCGCTTGGCGCGAAGACAACCATGTGCTGATGACCGGGCCGACCGAACTGAATTTCACCGGCGAACTCGACGACCGCTATTTCGCGGATAGCGCTGCATGAGCGTCGAGGTGATCACACTCGGGTGCCGGCTCAATACCTACGAGTCGGAGGTCATTCGCGACAAGGCGCGCGCGGCGGGTCTTCAAGACGCGGTGATCGTGAATACGTGCGCGGTGACGGCGGAGGCCGTGCGCCAAGCGCGTCAGGAGATCCGCAAGGCGCGGCGGGCGAACCCGAACGCTCGCCTGATCGTGACAGGTTGCGCGGCGCAGACCGAGCCCGCGACATTTGCTTCCATGCCGGAAGTCGATCATGTGTTGGGTAACGCCGACAAGCTTGAAGCGCGTGCGTACGCCTTCGACGGCCAACGCGAGCGCGTTGCCGTCAACGACATCATGTCGGTGAACGAGACGGCCTCGCACTTGATTGCCGGGTTCGACGGCCGCGCGAGGGCTTTCGTACAAGTTCAGAACGGCTGCGACCATCGCTGCACGTTCTGCATCATTCCCTACGGCCGAGGCCCGTCGCGCAGCGTCGGAGCGGGGGAGGTGGTGCAGCAGATCCGCGTGCTCGTCGAGCAAGGTTTTCGCGAGGTCGTGCTGACGGGCGTCGACATCACCGCCTACGGCGCCGACCTGCCGGGCACGCCGAAGTTGGGGGTGTTGGTCGAGAAGATTCTGACGTTGGTACCGGAACTTCCTCGGCTCAGGCTTTCGTCGCTCGACGTGGCAGAGTGCGACGAGCGGTTGCTCGACATCGTCGCAAGCGAAGCGCGGCTAATGCCCCACCTGCACCTTTCGCTGCAGGCCGGGCACGACATGATCTTGAAGCGCATGAAGCGGCGTCATACGACGGCGCAAGCCGTTGCATTCTGCGATGCGCTTCGCGCGCGGCGGAGCGATATCGTGTTCGGAGCCGATTTGATCGCAGGGTTTCCGACCGAAACCGATGAGATGTTCGAGGCAACCCTTGCGCACGTGCGGGCGTGCGGGCTGACGTATCTGCATGTGTTCCCGTTTTCGGCGCGCGAGCGAACGCCGGCGGCACGCATGCCGCAACTGCCAGGCAACGTCATCAAGGCGCGCGCCGTGCAGCTTCGCGCTTATGGCGCCGAGGCCCTGAGCCGTCACCTGGCGGCGCTGAAAGGTGCCGATGTCGATGTGTTGGTCGAAAAGGGCGATCTCGCGCGCAGTCCGACATTTGCGCCTGTGAAGCTGAGCCGGCCGTTTACGGGCGGCAGTCTCGTGCGCGCGCGCGTCGTCGATGCCGACGCGCGTTTCGCTTACGCGGAGGCGGCATAGTGGCTGACGAGGGCAAGAAGCCAGGTTTCTTTGCGCGGCTGAAGGCGGGGCTTTCGCGTTCCGCGCAAACGCTCACGCAAGGGATCACAAAAGTCTTCACGCGCAAGCGCTTGGACCAAGCCGCGCTCGACGAGCTTGAAGAGTTGCTGATCGGCGCCGACATGGGCCCGAAAGTCGCCGCCGACGTCGTCGCGGAGATCAAGCGCACGAAGTTCAATGCCGATGTCGGCGAGGACGAGGTGCGGGCGGTCTTGGCGGAGGAGGTGTCGAAGATCCTCAGGCGCGTATCGAGGCCGCTATCGATCCGGCCGGAACTGAAGCCGCACGTGATCTTGGTTGCGGGTGTGAACGGCTCGGGCAAGACGACGACGATCGGCAAACTCGCGCAGAAGTACCGCGCCGAGGGATTAAAAGTGATGCTCGCGGCCGGCGATACGTTCCGCGCCGCTGCGATCGAGCAGCTCAAAGTTTGGGGCGAACGCACGGGTGCGCCGGTGGTCGCCAAGGAAATCGGTG
The DNA here is from genome assembly GCA_964647355.1 of uncultured Flavobacteriaceae bacterium. Taxonomy (GTDB): domain Bacteria; phylum Pseudomonadota; class Alphaproteobacteria; order Micropepsales; family Micropepsaceae; genus SZUA-430. The sequence continues at coordinate 10,812 of CAZYGK010000016.1, forward strand.
CGGATGCTGCGGGGCTTGCGTTCGAGGCTTTAGAGAAGGCGCGCGCGCAGGGCATCGACGTGCTTTTGATCGACACTGCCGGACGCCTGCAGAACAAGGCGGGGTTGATGGCGGAGCTTGAGAAGGTCGTGCGGGTGATCAAGAAGCTCGACCCGGACGCGCCGCATAGCGCGCTGCTGGTACTCGACGCGACAACCGGTCAGAACGCGGTCGCGCAGGCCGAAGTCTTCCGCAACACGGCGCGGATCACGGGTCTTGTGATGACGAAACTCGACGGCACGGCGCGCGGCGGAATTTTGGTTTCGATCGCGGAGAAGTTCGATTTGCCGGTGCACTATGTCGGTGTCGGCGAGGGTGCTGACGATCTGCAACCGTTTGACGCAGAGAACTTTGCACGAGCGCTGGTCGGGCTCGCGGCGTAGCGCGAACCGTCCGAATTGCCGCATTTTGCATGCCGATCTGCTGGCAGCGACAGCGTGATTCTGCAGCATCACAAATCGCGAAAACGTGACGGATGAGCAATGCCGGTCCTGGCGAGAACCGCGCGGATCGCACTATCTTCGGCTTGCATGAACACCCAAGCCGAAACCGCCTCTCAGAAGGCGATGCCGCCGCTCCTCAAGCTGATCCTCGATCTGGGACCGCTTGTCGTTTTCTTCGCCACCTACAAGTTTTTCAACATCTTCGTGGCGACAGGCGCGTTGATGGCCGTGACCATTGTTACGCTCGCCATCAGCTATGCGATCACCAAGACCGTTTCGATCATCCCGCTGGTCACCGGCGTCATGGTCATGATCTTCGGCGGGCTCACGATTTGGCTCGAGAGCGATTGGTTCATCAAGGTGAAGGTGACGATCATCTATGTGCTGCTCGCTGCGGGAATGTATGTCGGGCTCTATTTCGGCAAACCGTTCGCCAAGGTCATGCTCGATGCCGCGGTCGATCTTCCGGAACACTGCTGGAAGACACTGACCTATCGAACCGCTGCGATGTTCTTAGGGATCGCCGGCCTCAACGAAATCGCGTGGCGCACGCTTACAACCGACGACTGGGTTACCTTCAAAGTCGTCGGCGTCCCGGTCATCATGTTTGCGTTCTTTATGGGCCAAGCGCCGCTCATCATGCGCAACGAGATCAAGCGCGACGAGTAAGCGCTGCTCCTAGGGTTGCGGCGTGATTTGCAACGTCTGCGCGTTCAATCCGTACTCACGCATCACCAAGGCGCCGTCGCCGGAATGAACCGGCGCGGCGTCGGGCGCACGCGCCTTCTTGAGGGCGCGCGCTTCAGGTGCATCCGGGAGCGGCGCGCGCTCGATCAGGGTGAGCTTCGGGTCCTTTGCCGGATCGAAGACGATCTCGATCGGAATGTCGCGCGCGCCGAAACCGGTCAGGCGCGCCAGCAACGGCTCGTCTTGATGGAGACGCGTGGTGGCGACGAGGGGCCGGTTCGAAACGCGGATCGACTGGATGCCCGACTTGGCGCGAACGGCCAGCGCCATTTGCGTGCCGCCGCGCGCGCCCTTGATCACACCGCGCAGGACCTTGAATTTTTCCTGCGTCATCGTTTGCTCGACCAAAAGACGCGGCGGCTCGAGCTTTAGGTCTTTGGCTTTCTTGAAGCGCATCTCGTCCGGGAACATGCCGGCATAGAGCATCGGCGCCGTCTCCGACGGCATCCCTGTCGCTGCGAGATAGGCTTGGTCCGGCGCGCCTTCGAAGGTGACGAACCACTGCGGCGCTCCAGTGCCGTCGTCGTAGTAGGTAATGTTCAGGCCGCGCGGGTGGTTGGGTGCGTATGCCGGCATTTGGCTAGCGACGAGGGCGGAAAGTACCGTGACGGCGCCAAGTGCTGCGACACCCAACCGAGCTTCGCGCGGCGCATGCGCCCATACGAATAGCGGAATCAGCGAAAGCACGACCGGGAACAGAACCAGGATCTTGTACTGACTGAGGTCGAAACCGAGCACGAGTTCGAGCATGAGCAGGAGCGCAAGCCAGAAGAACGCCGTCAACGCAAAGCCGGCGGCGGCGGTAATCGGCAGGGCGTCGCGCCGGCTCAACGTTTCGATCCAGCCGACAAGCGCCACATAGGCGGCCGGCCACAAAAGCAGATACGAGGCGCCGGTGACCGTCATGGCCGTCGCAAGGGCGAGCGCTGCCAGAACGAGCCAACTCGACAGCAGCAGCGCGCGCATGTCGGCGCGACCGGCGACGAAGCGGCCAACGGCGAGCGCAACGAGAATACCGGCGGACGCCAAGGCGATTCGGGCAGGCCAGGGTGCCGGATGGTCGATCGGATGGACACCAGGCCATAGGCCAAGCGGGCGCGAGAGGAGCCAGCCGACGGCGAACAACGACACGCCGCTGCCCACGATCGCGAGTGCGGACCACGCGATGGATGAGGGCGAAAACGCCGAACGATGAACGAAGATGAGACCGAGGATCGCGATGAGCGAGATCGCCGCTATCGGCACGTTGAGCCCGGACGGCCACACGAGCAACGTGCGACCGTGGACGTCGAAGTAGCTTGCATCAGCATCCGACGCCAGCGACGCAAGGTCGGCGTCGGCGAGTGCATGCACGATGGCAAAGCCGTTGTCGCCGTGGTGCTGGAGCGTGTCGCGATCGAGGTTTTCCAAATTGTCGTTGCGGGAGTGATAGAGCGATGCCGAATTCGAAAAGGCGAAGTTGAAGCCGTTCAAGTTTGCGGCTTTCCGATAGATGCTGAAGTCCGTGTCGTTCGGCAGCAATTGGTAGATTTCATAGGTGAGCGAGTTCGCGCGCGGGTTCGGAACGGTGCGCGCGAAAAGCTCGATCAGCTTGGCGCTGCCTTTGCCGGTCTCGAACATCATCGACGGGCCGGACGCGCCGCGGGCTTCCAGGTTCACGACGACGCCGATTTGTTTGAACAGCGGATGGCTGTCCGCGAACGCCAGCGCGCCACGCAGCCCTACTTCTTCGCCGTCGGTAATCAGGAAAACGATGTCGTTCCGGGTCTTGCGCTTCGCCATCGTCTTGGCAAGCTCGATAAGGATTGCGGTTCCGGCAAGGTCGTCGCCAACGCCGGGGCCCGCCGGCACGCTGTCGTAGTGCGCACTGGCGAGGACGGCCTTGCCGTTCGACGTCCCTTTTTTTACCGCGATGATGTTCTCGACATAAGTGCAGCCCGGCCGGGTTTCGGGCGGCGCGCATTGCGCGGCGGAATGGACCTCGGGCACATATCCTGCCGCCGACAGCTCCTGAACAATGCGATCCTTGATCGCGATGTTTTCCGGCGAGCCGACGACGTGCGGGACTTCCGGCCCCAGGATGCGCGCGAGGGTGATCATGGCTTGCGCCTGCGCGAAGCCGGTGTTCGCCTTGCCGCCCGGCGCCTGAAGTTGCGCGGTCGCCCAGAACATGAACATCGCCGTGACGATGACGGCGCCAGCCAGTGTCGCTAGAAATCGCGTGTTCATTGCCCGTGTCCCTGAGTCGCGACCCTAGCTCAGGTCTTCGGGCTTTGTCTTAGGCTTGTGGGGACATAGTTCGCGAACCGGACAGCTTGGGCACTTCGGTTTGCGGGCCATGCACGTGTAGCGGCCGTGTAGAATCAACCAGTGGTGCGCATGCTGCATGAAGCGCTCCGGGACGATCTTCATGAGTTGATCTTCGATCTCGCGCGGGGTCTTGCCTTTGGCGAGACCCAGCCGGTGGGCGACGCGAAAGACGTGCGTGTCGACTGCGATCGTGGGTACGCCGAAGGCGATGTTCAGGACGACATTGGCGGTCTTGCGGCCGACGCCCGGGAGAGCCTCGAGCGCTTCGCGGTCGCGGGGGACTTCGCCCTTGTGATTGGCGATCAGGGCCTGCGACAGAGCGATGACGTTCTTTGCTTTCGACCGGAACAGGCCGATCGTCTTGATGTGGTCGATCAGCTTGGCTTCGCCGAGCTTGACCATCTCGGCGGGCGTCTTGACCTGCTTGAAGAGCGGGCCGGTCGCCCGGTTAACGCCTTTGTCGGTTGCCTGAGCTGAAAGCACCACCGCCACGAGCAGGGTGTAGGGGTTGATGTACTCAAGCTCCCCCTTCGGGATCGGAACCGCAGCCGCCAGGCGTTCAAAGATGGCGTCGGCTTTCTTGGCTTTGGACATATCAGGGCCGCTGGTCGTGTTTGGGCCACTTTGCTAGAGTTCCCCTATGGCTTGCAAAGAGATGATGCTCATTCTCTGCGCGCGGATCGGGTTCAATCCCCCTTCTGCTTGAACGGCCTTATTCGCGTTCGTCCCTAAGCCAACCCATTGCCCGCGAGCATTCACATGTCCAGCAAAGCTTCGACGCACAATCAGACCAAGCATTGGCAGGAGCTCGATGCGCTCCACCACATCCACCCGTTCACCGAGACCCAAGCCCTGAACAAGAAGGGGGTGCGGGTCATCACGAAAGCCGACGGGGTTTACTTGTGGGACTCCGAGGGCAACCGGCTGATCGACGGGATGTCGGGGCTTTGGTGCGTGAACGTCGGTTACGGACGCAAGGAACTGGCCGATGTGGCGCATGAGGCCATGCTGAAGCTGCCGTACTACAACACGTTCTTCCAGACGACGAACCCGTACGCGACCGAACTGGCGGCGAAACTTGCGAGCCTGCTGCCGGCGGGGCTGAGCCGCATACTGTTTGCGAACTCGGGTTCCGAGGCCAACGACACGGCGATCAAGCTGATCCGGTACTACTGGAACCTGCAAGGGAAGAAGCAGAAGAAGATTCATATTTCGCGCGAGTACGCCTACCACGGGGTCACAATGGCAGCGGCTTCGCTGTCGGGGTTGACGCCGATGCATCCGCAGTTCGACCTCCCGCTTCCTGGGTTCGAGAAGGTACCGACGGCCTATTGGTACATGTTCGGCGAGGGCAAGGACCCGGTCGTCTATGGGCAGGAGGTGGCCCGCAAGCTCGAAGAGAAGATCCTCGAACTGGGGGCGGACCGGGTGGCCTCGTTCTCCGCAGAGCCGATCCATGGCGCCGGGGGCCTCTTGTTCCCGCCGGAGGGGTATTGGGCGGAAATCCAGCGCATCTGCCGCAAGTACGACGTGCTGCTGCACGTCGACGAGGTCATTACGGGCTTCGGGCGCACCGGCGAGTGGTTCGGGTCGCAGACTTTCGGGATTGCACCCGACATCATGACGATGGCGAAGGGCATCTCGTCGGCCTACCAGCCGATCTCGGCGATCGCCCTGGGCCCGCGCATGGGGGATGCTCTCGCAACTGCGAACGAAGAGTTGGTGCACGGCTACACTTGGTCCGGTCACCCTGTCGCCTGTGCGGTGTCTTTGAAGAATTTGGAGATCATCGAGAGGGAAAAACTCGTCGACCGCGTGCGGGACGACATCGGCCCCTACTTCCAGGCGAAGGTTCGCGAACTCGGCTCACACCCGCTGGTGGGTGAGGTGCGGGGGAAGGGCCTCTTGGCGGCGATCGAACTCGTCAAAGACAAGACGACCCGTACGTTTTTCCCGCGCGATATCGATGTCGGCACGCAGTGCCGGAATCATTGTTTTTCGAACGGGCTGGTGATGCGGGCGATCCGGGACACGATGGTTCTTTCGCCGCCTTTGATTATTTCTCGCGACGAAGTCGACGAAATTGTCAGGACGGCACGCCGGTGTTTCGACTTAACGGCGAGAGATCTCGGGTTACCCACAGGCTAGTTGTATCTGCTCGTTGCCTGTTCCACACGGCTCACAAAAACGATGTGTCGGAAAGGTCATAGTCATTAACATTGTGTAAGAGCAAAAAAAAAAGTTGCCCGCTGTGACATCCACGCATATAGTGATTCCCAGATGGTTGATTTGGTGCTGGTTTCGCGTTGCCCCCCCCGCTAGCGGGACCGGTTTTCAGCCATCTAAGCGTCAGAATATCCCCTCCTGACGCGTGGCGCGTTAAAGCGCGTTTTGACCCTCGGCTGGACGCACAGCCGGGGGTCTTTTCATTTCTGGTTGCACCTCCCGCCTTGCTACACGCACGCCTCTGACCGCCATGCCGTCCTTGCGAATCGCCACTTGGAATATCAACTCCGTTCGCCTGCGCATCGGACTCGTCGCTAAGCTCGCGCGCGAGCAAAAGATCGACGTGCTGTGCTTGCAGGAGACGAAGGTCGCCGACAGCTCGTTTCCGCATAAGGCGATCCGCAAGATGGGTTTTGAGCACGCCGCGATCAACGGGCAGAAGGGCTATCACGGCGTCGCGATTTTGAGCCGCGTGCCGTTCGCGAAGACCGACGCGCGCGAATTCTGCGGTAAGGGCGATGCGCGGCATGTGTCGGCGACGCTGCCCGGCGGGATCGAGGTGCATAATTTCTATGTGCCGGCGGGCGGCGACATTCCGGACCCCAAAGCCAACGAGAAGTTCGCGCACAAGCTTCAGTTCCTGGACGAGATGACCGCGTTCTTCGAGAAGATGAAGGGGCGGCGTTCGGCGCAGCGCGTGGTCGTCGGCGATTTGAACGTGGCGCCGTTCGAACACGATGTGTGGAGCCACAAGCAACTCTTGGGCGTGGTCAGCCATACGCCGCCGGAGACGGAGCGGATGGGCGCCGCCTATGCGGCGCACGAGTGGGTAGACGTGACGCGCTCGTTCGTGCCGATGGATCAGAAGATCTTCAGCTGGTGGAGCTATCGCAATCAGGATTGGAAGAAGTCCGACCGCGGCCGCAGGCTAGATCACATGTGGGTAAGCCCGGCGCTCAAGGGCGCGGCGAAGACGCACGCGATCCTGCGCGAAGCGCGCGACTGGAAGCGGCCGTCGGACCACGTGCCGGTGGTGGCGGATATTGATGTATGAAGTGCGAGCGATGCGGGATAGAGGTTTCGTGGCCTCCTTCGATATCCGAGAGCGATAGATCTGCAGTGCTTGAACTTGGGTATCGGAGTCGAATCGAGAGCGTGAGGGTCCTGGTCGATCGGCATGGGTTGCGATTGGCGGATGCGAAGGCAATTGCCCATCATTTGCCGTATGGCAAAGGCAAATGCAGCCGCGGATGCGGCGCGCAGCTGTCGCCAGGTCAGGCCTCTTGTCCAAGGTGCAAGGCGCTTACACTTAGCGGGGACTAGGCTTTTTTTGCCAGGGCGATCATTACCGTGGATGAGGCGGTGGCGATGAGTTTGCCGGCTTCGTCTTTCAGGTCGGCTTCGAGGAAGATGACCGTGCCGCCGCGGCGGACGGTGCGGGCTTCGGCGATGAGGCGGGCGCCGGGTTTGCCTTGGGCGAGGTAGCTCACCTTCATTTCGAGCGTCGGGGTGATCTGGCCCCATTCGATCGTGAGGCCAGCGGCCAAAGCGATCACGTCGTCCATCATCGCGGCGGTCATGCCGCCGTGTATCGCGCCGTAGCGGTTGGCAAGCGTTTGGGTCGTGTCGTAGGCGACGCGGACGAAACCCTTTTCGACGTCGATCTCCAAGAGTTCCTGGCCGAGCACGGCGGAGGCTTCCGCGCGGCGCTTCAGCACGGCTTGGATGTTCGGCGGGTACTTTTCGGGATGGGTACGGTCGATCGGCATTATTCGAGGCCTGCGGCGCGCAGCTTGGCGTGCGCGGCCGACAGTTCCTTGTTGACGTTGTTCAAGCGCACGGCGAGCTCGCGCATGATTTCGAGCGGCATTTGCGGAATGTCGCGCAGCATCTGCAGGAACTGATCCTTCTTGATCCTGAGCGTGTCGAGCGGTTCCGTCGCCATGATCGTTGCGGTGCGGGGCATTTCGCAGAGCAGTGCCATTTCGCCGACGATGTTGTTCGCCGCCACATGCGCCACGACGACTTCGCCCTTCGGCGAGTTCACGACGACGTCCACCTTGCCGTTCAGAATGAGGTACGCGCTGTCGCCACGGTCGCCTTCGCGGAACAACACGGCGCCGGCGTCGAACGACAGACGCTCGCTGGTGAAGGCGAGGAGCTTGAGGCGCGAGGTATCTATGTTCGCAAACAGCGGAACGCGACGCAGGAGTTCGACTTCGCTTTGGATACTCATGTGACTACTCCACGTTCGTCATTGCGCGGCCTCGCGTACGGCAGATTGGCCGTTGTCGGCGGTCAGCTTGCCGTGATCGAAATGCAGCACGCGGTCGAAGCGGCTAGCGAGATCGGCCTTCGTCAAGACCCACAGCGTCGCCTTGCCTTTGCGATGAGCGAGCACACGGTCCACGATCGACGTCTTTTGCTGGTCGTCGAGGTTGGCGAGCGCGCTGTTCACAACCAACATTTGCGGCTCTTTCACGAGCGCGCGGGCAAGGCAGAGCTTTTGCCGCTGCGCCGTGGTCAAGCGCTTGCCCGCCGCGCCGACATTGTAGCTCAGGCCTTCTTCGATGATGAGATCGCGCACGTCGAGCTGATCCAGGATCTCGCGCACGAGCGCGTTCACGCGTTCCTGCGCGTGGGCGGTGCCGTAGGACACGCGGCCGAGCAGGATGTTGTCCTGGATCGAAGCAGGCGCGATGTATTTGTCTTCCTGGTAGAACGAGATGCGCGCGGCCAGATCGGACGGCAGCGTCTCGGCGAACGTGCGGCGCGTCGCCAACAGGCGCTCGCGGATTTCCGGCGTGATCAGGCCCAAACGATGACGCGCTTCGACATAGCGCATCGGTAGGATCGAGAGTCGGGAGCGGTCGTCGTAAGAGAGCTCCGCCATCTTGGAACGCTTCATGATCTGCTGATAGGCGGGCAGTTCGCCGGCCGGGATGAAGCTAAACTCGTCGAAGAAGGGGTGATCCGGCGGAAAGTCGCGGAACAGCTCAAGCATGGTCTCTGCAATCGATAGGCCCATGGCGACGAGGTGCTTGTCGAGATGTTCCTCGGCGGCGACGCGGCGGAAGTGCGCCAGCGTCGGCAGATTGTGGGGCTGCAGCATCGGGTCGACGCTGGCGCCGAACAGGATGTTTTCGGCGATCGAGGCGTTGCGATTGTAAGAGGCGGGGTCGAACCGTTCGACCAAGTTCGCGTATTCGGATGCGTTCAACCGATGATGCAGGGCCAGGCGCGCCTCGACTATGCGGCCGGCGACATCGGCGTCTTGTTTCGGATCGATGCGCGATTGCAGACCGAACTGATAGATGTCGTTTTCGAGTTCGACCATCGCAAGGATGTCGATCAGCCGGTCGAGGATCACTTTGGGATCGCGCGTGCCGAGCGCATCGTAATCGAGCCAATCCCCGTCCGCGTCGTAGACGGGATTGCCTGCTCGATTGGCCTCGCGGAAGCGCCGCTCGGCCAACGGGCCCGATTGCGGGGCGAGCTTAAGGCCGTAGAGCAGGTTTTCTTTGACGGTCACCGGAAAGAAATAGCCGTCGGGCCCGGCATAGCCCAAAGTCCGGCCGGCGGCGCCTTCACTCAACGACAGCACGTCCGTTTCGCCCGTCTTCATGGTGCCGTTCTTGATCGTCACTTGGCGCGCGAAGAGCTGGCCGAAAGCCTCTTTACCGGAGCCAGCCGGTCCGACGATCGCGACCGCTTGATCAAGCGGCAGCGTCACGTCGACATCGTCGAGCAGCGTAAACCCCGAATCGTCGAGCGCGGTTACGTTCTTCAGCTCGATGGGGTTGGCGAACGCGACCGGCCCGGACGAACTCTCGTGCTGATCGGGCACGATCATACCGTCGGGATGGAACTGATCCATCACCTGGTTGAACTTGATCTCGACATCCTGACGCTGCAGGTCCCAGTCGATCAGTTCTTTGATCGGACCGGGCAGGTCCTTGTAGGCGACGATGACGGCGACCAGCTGACCCACATCGAGCACCTGTTCGACGATCAGGAAATAGCCGCCGACAAGGTAGAAAATGAACGGCGTCAGTTGCGCCATGAAGTTGTTCAGCGATTTGACGAAGTACTTGCGCTGATAGAGTTCGAAGCGGATGTCGAAGATGCGGCCCAAGCGGCGCACCATCTCGGCGCGCTCCCAGTTCGAGGTACCGTGCACGCGGATGTCGGGGCCACCGTCGACGATTTCGCCGACGCGGCCGGCAAGCTCGCGTGCCTGCAGCTGGCGCTGCTTGCCGAGCTGCAGGATGGGCTTGCGCAAGCGCGGGATGATCACGGCCTGCCCGAAGACGACCACGCCCGCGATGAGACCGAGCCAGAAGTTCTGCGCGAGAATGAAGATGAGCGCGGTCAACGCCTGACCGGCCAAGAACACTGGCCAGACGACGGCGTCGCCCGAAAAGCCGCCCAAGGGCTCAACCTCGTCCTTCACCATGGACGCGATCTCGGCCTGCTTGGCCTTGCGCAGATGCGACGGCGGGAAGCGGAGGACGCGGTCGATCAGGTCGTAACGCAGGCGGCGCAACAGACGTTCACCCAGCCTGCCCTTCATCGTGTTGATGAGATACTTCAAGAAGCCGTTGAAGCCGACGAGCGCCAGGAAGGCGAATGAGAGCGCTACGAGGTAGGGCATCCGCTCCAACGCGAAGCCCTGGAAGATCATCCACTGACCGCCGAGCCATTCGGGGAAGCCGATGACGATCCGCAGGAAGTTCTCGGTCGCATCGGGCGTCGTGAAGGCGGAGCCGTTTTGCGGCCCGGTGATCGGCCCATTGATAATCAATTTCGGCAGGGTCAGCGTCAGGAAATAGAACGGCTGCGCCGCCAGCGCGATCACAAGCAGGATCAGCTGATCGCGGCGGGAATGCTGCCAGATGTATTTGTAGAGCGACTGATGCGTGGCCATGCCGAACGTGCCGGAATCGGGCTTAAGCTAGAGAGAAAGGTTTAACAACGCCACGCCCTTTCGCGGCGGCGCGACCCGTGCGAAATTCGGGCGTCTTTCGCTTCGAGGTTTAACCATTCGCCAGTCGCACGGCCGGGTTCTGATCTACAGCCACGACAGTTTCGGGCTGGGGCACATCCGCCGCTGCCGCACGATCGCGCACGCGCTGGCAGAGGCTTTCCCGAAGCTCAAGGTTCTGATCGTGTCCGGCTCACCGATCATCGGCAGCTTCGACTTCAAGACCCGCGTCGATTTCGTGCGGGTGCCCGGGATCATCAAGCTCAGGAACGGCGACTATGTGCCCTTGGCGGAGCACGGGTCGATCCAGGAGACGACATCGCTTCGTTCGTCGCTGATCGGCGAGACGGCGCTGAGGTTTGGTCCCGACCTTTTCATCGTCGACAAGGAAGCGCTTGGCCTGCGGGGCGAACTCGAAGGGACGCTTGAGAAGTTGAAAGCGCGGGGGACGCGCCTGGTCTTGGGGCTTCGCGACGTACTCGACGAACCGGAGGCGCTTGCAGCCGAATGGCAGCGCAAGCGGGTCATTCCCGCGATCGAGCAGCTGTACGACGACCTTTGGGTTTATGGGCTAAAGGCGATCTACGACCCGCTGGCCGGGCTTGGCCTTTCGCCTTCTGTCGACGCCAAGACGACGTTCACTGGCTACCTACGGCGGACGAGGCCTGCCGCCCTGCCGGCCGCGTCGGTTGCGGACATCGGCGAGCGGATTCTGGTGACCGCCGGCGGCGGCGGCGACGGGGAGCTGCTGATCGATTGGGTTTTGCGCGCGTACGAGCACGATGCACGCCGGTTGGCGCCCGCGCTGATCGTTCCGGGACCCTTTATGCGTGCGGAGGCGCGTTCGTCGTTCGAGCAACGAGCGGCGGCGCTGCCGCAGGTCAACATGCTGACGTTCGAGCCGCGCATGGAACATCTCTTGGACGGGTGCCTCGCGGTCGCGTCCATGGGCGGGTACAACACGTTTTGCGAGATCCTGTCGTTCGACAAGCGCGCTTTGCTGGTGCCGCGTCATACGCCGCGGTTGGAGCAAACCATCCGCGCGGAAGCCGCGGAGCGTCTGGGACTGGTGCACATGCTGCGGGAACCGAATGGCACACCGGAACCGGGCGCCATGGTTGCAGCGTTGCGATCTCTGCCGGATCAAGCGCTGCCGTCGCGTTCCGCCACGCCTGGGTTGCTCGACGGGCTTTCGACCATCGTCGAGAAATGTGGCGCGTGGTTCGGGCAGACGGCGGCACGCGGGTAATGGCGCCGAAGCTTGCCATTGTCGTGAAAGGCTTTCCGCGGCTGTCCGAGACGTTTGTTGCGCGCGAGCTTCAGGGGTTGGAAGCGCGCGGGCTGACGTTCTCGCTACACGCGTTGCGCAAACCCGGCGGCGATGCGGCACTTGTCGACAACAAGGTCAGCGCCCTGCCCCAGTATCTGCCCGAGTATCTGCACGATGCTCCGTTCGACGTCGCGCGGGCCTTCGCGGCGGCGCGGCGCCTGCCCGCGTTCGGCGCGGCGTGGCGCGCGTTTCGCGACGACCTTGCGTCGGAGTTCGCGCAGGCGCGCGCTCGGCGGTTCGGCCAGGCTTGCGTGCTCGCGCTGCAGATGCCCGCAAGCGTGCGGCATGTGCATGCGCATTTTGCGCATAGTCCGGCATCGGTCGCACGCTATGCGGCGTTGATGCGCGGAATCGGCTTTAGCATTTCGGCGCATGCGAAAGACATTTGGACGGCACCGGAATGGGACCTGAAGCGAAAGCTCGACGGTGCGGCGTTCGTTACGGTTTGCAACCGTGCCGGCTTCGAGCGCTTGCAGTCGTTCGGTGCGGCGGTGCCGCTGAAGCTGATCTATCACGGGCTTGCGCGCGAGGTGATCGCAGCGTCGGCGCACGCGCAGACGCGCGACGGGTCGGATGCACGCGACCCCGTGCGTATCGTGTGCGTCGCGCGGGCGGTTGAGAAGAAGGGTCTGCGGCGGCTGCTCGACGCGCTGGCGGCACTGCCGCGCGATGTGTCGTGGCGGCTCGATCATTACGGGGGCGGCGACTTGCTGCCCGAATTGAAGGAGAAGGCGCGCGCGCTTGCCGTCGATGCCCGCATCACGTGGCACGGGCCGCGGCCGCATGCCGAAGTGATTGCGGCGCTCGACAGCAGCGACTTGTTCGTTCTTCCGGCGGTTGTCGGCAACGACGGCGACCGCGACGGAATCCCGAACGCCGTGCTGGAGGCGCAAGCGCGCGGGCTGGCCGTGCTCGCATCGCGCGTCGGCGGCATCGACGAGGCCATCGAGGACGGCCGCACGGGACGTCTGATCGAAGCGGGCGATGTCGAGGCGGCAGGCCGGGCTTTGCTCGACCTGGCTCGCAGTCCGGGATTGCGCGCATCCTTGGGGGCGGCGGCGCTCGAGAAGGTTCGGCATACGGGCGATGCCGAGGCGGGGTATGATGTGATTGCCGCCTTACTTCAGGCGCGGATGACCGGTTGATGCGTGTCGCCTTCTATTCGCCGATGGCCGAGCCCGATGCGTCCGCTGCGTCGGGCGTGCAGCGCATGGGGGAACTGCTGCAGCAGGCCTTGCGCGCGGCAGGGGCCGAGGTTTGGCGGCCGCGCGGGGTTAGAACCTATGACGGGCGCGGCGACGTCGCGCGGCAGCGTGCGCTCAGGGACGAAAGCGAGCGGGTGGCGGCCGCATTTGTCGAAAGCGTGCGCGACGGCTCGGCAGCGCGGCCCGATCTTTGGTTCAGCTATCACGTCTATTACAAGTCGCCCGATTGGATCGGACCTGCGGTTTCGCGGGCGCTGCAAATTCCCTACCTGATCGCCGAGGGATCGCACGCGCCGAAGCGCGCGGGCGGTCCGTGGGCGGTCGGATACGACGCGACGGCGGCTGCCTTGCTGTCCGCCGACCGCTTGCTCGCGATGACGGCGTTCGACCGGTATTGCCTCGATCAACTGGCGCCGGGCCGGGTGCGCGACTTGAAGCCGTTCATCGATGTGGCGCCGTTCGCGACGGCGCATGCGCCGCCGGGGCATGGGCCCATATCACTCGTCACCGTGGCGACGATGCGCGACGCGCGCAAGCGTGCGAGCTATGCGTTGCTTGCGGCCGCGTTGCGCCAGGTTGACGTTCCGCTCTCGTTGCGGGTCGCGGGCGACGGACCGATGCGGCGCGAAATCGAGGCGTTGTTTGAAGGGCTCGATGTGCGCTTCGAGGGGCTTGTCCCGGGCGACCGGATCCCGGCTTTTTTGCGTTCTGCCGACGTGTTCGCGTGGCCCGGGCTTGGCGAGGCCTATGGGCTTGTATTTTTGGAGGCGCAGGCGGCCGGTCTGCCCGTGGTGGGGTGCCGGGATCGCGGCGTGCCGGATGCGGTCGCGGAGGGTGAGACCGCGCTGCTGAGTGCGCCCGGCGATGTTGGTGCGTACGCGGCGAATCTGATGCGCTTGGTAAAAGATACGGCGTTGCGGCAAAGCCTGGGTGAGACGGGGCGCGGGTTCGTTTGGGGCGAACGTAGTGTTGTAGCTGCCGGAAAGACGCTCGCCAGCGTGATCGCGGAGGTTCGGCGATGAGCGCACGCGTCTTCATTTGGGTGCAGCATCTGCTGGGCTTCGGGCATTTTGCGCGTGCGCGGGTGGTTGCCGAGGCGCTGCGCGATGCTGGGTTCGAGGTGACGCTCGTCAGCGGCGGCGTGACGCCGGCCGATGCGGTGCCGCAGGGCATTGCGTTCGTGCAGCTGCCGGCAGCGCGCGCGAAGGACGAGATGTTCGACGAACTGGTCGACGAACATGGACGTGAGGTCGATGCGCGCAGGCATGAGGAACGGCGCGACCGCCTGCTTGCAGCCTTCGCGGCGGCGCGGCCCGACGTTGTAATTACGGAGACGTTTCCGTTCGGGCGGCGCCTGCTCGAGTTCGAGCTGATGGCGTTGCTCGACGAAGCGAAGCGCGCGGCGCAGCAGCCGAAGATCGTTTCGTCGGTGCGGGACGTGTTGCAGCGGCCGCGAAAGGATGCGCGTGCGGCGGCGATGGTCGAACGTGCGCGCGCTTACTACGACGCTGTGATCGTGCACGGCGATCCGAGCGTGCTTAGGCTTGAGCAGAGCTTTGCGGAAACTGCAGCGTTGGCGTCGCGTTGCCACTATACGGGCTACATTTGTGCGGACATTCCGCCGCGCACGGGGCTTCGGCGCGAAATATTGGTGTCGGCCGGCGGCGGCGCCGCGGGTGGCGGGTTGATCGCCGCGGCGCTTGAAGCCCGAACATTGTGCCGTGCTGCAGGTGCGCCGTGGACATTCGTCACCGGGCCGCTTGTGGCGGCGCCTCAGCCGGTCGAAGGGGTGTCCATCGTTCGCTCGCTGCCAGATTTTCGGGCGCGATTGGCCAATGCCGCGCTTTCGGTTTCTCAAGCCGGTTACAACACGTTGAGCGAAACCGTGAAGGCCCGAACGCCTGCGATCGTCGTTCCGTTCGAGACCGATCGCGAGCAGGAGCAGGTCACGCGGGCGCGCGCGTTCGTCGATCTAGGCCTTGTGCGGATGGTGCGCGCGAAGTTGTTGGATCCGGCCGCACTCGCACGACTCGTCGATGCAACCGTCGGGTCGGTCCCTCCGACGGCGAAGATCGACTTCGACGGCGGCGCGGGCACGGTGCGGGCGATCAAGGCGGTGTTGGCGCGATGACGTGGGACCGGGTGAAGCGCGAACTCGACCAATGGGCGCGCGAACGGCGCACGGCGAGGTTTTGGTGGCGCGACGACGACGCCGAGGACATCTCGGCAAACCTGTCGCGCATGCTGGCGACAGCTGCCCGGTTCGACGTCGTCATCGGGCTTTCCGTAATTCCGGCGAGGCTTAGGACGAGGCTCGTGAAAGGCTTGGCGCGCGAGCCGCATGCACAAATTCTGGTGCACGGATTTGCGCATGAGAACCATGCGCTGCCGGGCCGAGCGAAGCGCGAGTTCGGCGGTGCGCGGCCGCTTGACGCCGTCGTTGCCGATATGGAGCGCGGGCTTGCGCTTATGCGTTCTGCGTTCGGGCGACGGGTATTGCCAGTTCTGGTGCCGCCGTGGAACCGTATCGTTTCAGGCGCGGTGCCACACCTGCCCCGGCTCGGCTATCGCGGCATCTCGACCTGGAAGCCGCGCGCGACCGCCTATCCGGTGCCGGGCCTTGTCCAAATCAACACACATCTGGACGTGATCGACTGGCGGCGTGGGCGGATCGTGAAGGACGAAGCCTTAATTGCCGGGCTCTTGCTCAGAAAACTGCGGTGGCGGCGCGAGCGGAAGGTGCGGGCGGCCGAACCGCTTGGACTCTTGACCCATCACGCCTATTGGGACGCGGCCATGGAACGAAACATCGTGAACCTGCTTGAGGCGACTCGGGGGCATCCAGCAGCGGCGTGGCACACACCGGCCGGAGCGTTCGAACTGTGAGTGAGGTCAGCATCCATCGCTGGCCGCAGACCGCGCTGATGGGCGATCTGGTGCGCGGGGTCGTCGCGACGGGCGTTGCGGCCTTCTTTTTGATGCTCGTGCCCGTGCTTTCGCTGGCCTTCATCGGGCTTCTGGTTTTGACGGTCTTGTTCGGGCTCTATCTTGCGGGCACTGTGTCCCGGTGGACCAGCGTCGTGGAGGTCGACGACGAAGGCATCCGCCTCTCGGGCGGACTTTTCGGACGGCGGAGCGTCGCGTGGGCGGAGTTGCGGCGGTTCGAGCTTAGGCATTTTCCCTTAAGCCGCGACCGGACACAGGGGTGGATGGATTTGAAGCTGAAGGGTGCCACATCGGCGATGTCGATCGACGACAAGCTGGACCGTTTCGACGAAGTGCTGGCGCGCGCGTGGGCCGCAGCACGGAAGGCGGAACTCGGCATATCCGATGCGACGCACGCCAATCTGGTCGCGGCCGGCCTTGTCGCCAAGGACGGGCGGTGAGATGGCGGACGTTCTGACCATCGAGAAGCTTTCCGTCGGCTATCGCGATGGGCCGTACGTGCGGCCGATCTTGCGCGAGGTCAGCTTGAGCGTGCCGAAGGGCAAGACGGTTGCTCTCGTCGGCGAAAGCGGCTCGGGCAAATCGACGATCGCCGGCGCGGTGATGGGTCTGTTGCCGAAGCAGCGAGCGGCGCAAAGCGGTCGCATCGTGTTTCGCGACGGCGAGAAAGACGTCGAGCTGACGAAGCTCTCTCCCGGCGCGTTCCAGAGGCTTCGCGGCAATCGAATTGCGATGGCATTTCAGGAGCCTTCGGCTGCGCTCTCGCCCGTGGTGAGCATCGGGGCGATGCTGACCGAGACGCTTCGCATGCACGAGCGCGTCTCGGCGAGCGAAGCACGGCGGCGTGCAACGGATATCCTGGCGCATGTCGGCTTTCCCGATCCGGACGGCGCGATGAAGCGCTATCCGTTCGAGTTGTCGGGGGGCTTGCGGCAGCGCGCGATGCTGGCGTCGGCTCTGATTTGCCGGCCGGCGCTCGTGATCGCCGACGAGCCGACATCCGCGTTGGACGTGACCGTGCAGGCGATGGCGTTGAAGCTGCTCGCCGATCTGCAAGACGAGTTGCAGCTCGGGCTCCTCTTCATCACGCACGATTTCGGCGTGGTCGCGAATATCGCCGACTACGTGGTCGTTCTGAAAGACGGTGCCGTCGCGGAACAGGGTCCGATGCACGACGTGCTGCTGCGCCCGCAAACCGACTACACGCGCGCCTTGTTGGCCGCCGTGCCGCGGCTCGAAGGCGAGCCGTTCGAGTTGAACCCGACACACGCCCGCAGCAGCGCCATACAGACGCTTGGGCCGGTCTGGAAGGAACGCATCGGGCCGCCGGCCGGAACGCCGCTGCTCGAAATCAAGGACGTAAGCAAGAGCTTCACGGCACGCAAACGGGGGTTCGTCGCGTCGGAGAGCGACACCGTCGATGCCGTACTTGGCGTCAGCCTTGCGATCAATGCCGGCGAGTGCGTCGGACTGGTCGGCGAGAGCGGGTGCGGGAAATCGACGCTGTCGAAGATGATCTTGCGCGCGCTGACGCCCGACAACGGCGCGATCACGATCAACGACGGCAAAGCGACGACGTCCGTCGCGTCGCTTCGCGGGGCGGCTCTGACGAAGTATCGTGCGCGCGTTCAATACGTGTTTCAGGATCCGTTCGCGTCGCTCAACCCGCGACTGACGGCCGAGGAGATCGTCACCGAGCCGTTCGTCATTCACGGGCTCGGCGATCCCGCACATCGGTTGCGATGGGCCGCCGCACTGCTTGAGCTTGTGGGACTTGAGAGCGTCATGCTGATGCGCCATCCGAACGCTTTTTCCGGCGGGCAGAGGCAGCGGGTCGGGATTGCGCGGGCCTTGGCGTTAGGGCCGGACTTGCTGATCTGCGACGAGCCGGTGTCGGCGCTCGATGTGTCGGTGCAGGCGCAGATTCTGGGGCTGTTGGACGGGCTTCGCCAGGATCTCGGGATCGCGAGCCTGTTCGTGAGCCATAACCTGGCGGTTGTACGAGCCATCGCCTCACGCGTTTACGTCATGTGCCGCGGGCGGATTGTCGAAGCAGCGCCAACCGCATCACTTTTCGCAGCCCCCCGGCACCCCTATACAAAGGCGCTTCTGGCCGCGAATCCGGAGCCCGATCCCGACCGCAAGTTGGACCTGGGCGCACTGATGCAAGGCCGGGCCTCGGATCCCGGTGCGTGGGACGAGCCCTATCGCCTGAAAAAAGGCGCGAAAGCGCGCTATGAGACGGTCGGCGAAGGCCATATCGTGGCCGTCGCCTAACAACTTCGAGGGACGGAATGCTGCGTACGACCTGGGCCGCGTTGGCGATTGCTTGTTTTGCGGGCCTGGCGCAGGCGGCGGACAAAGCGCCATACAAGGAAACACCCTCGCTTCAAGCGGATGTTCAGAAGAACGCACTGCCCGGTGTCGCCGCGCGCCTGCCGACCGAACCGCTCGTCGTCGATCTCAAAGCGCAGGGGCGCGAAACGGGACGGCACGGCGGGGTCTTGCGCATGCTCATGAGCAAAGAGAAGGACGTTCGCCTTCTCAACACCTGGGGCTATGCGCGGCTCGTCGCGTGGACGCCGAAGCTGGAATTGAAGCCCGACCTTCTCAAGGCGATCGAGGCCAAGGACGGCCGCGTGTTCACGTTCAAGCTGCGCGCGGGACACAAGTGGTCGGACGGGAAGCCGTTCACCGCCGAGGACTTTCGCTATTTTTGGGAAGACGTCGCCTCGAACAAGGACCTGAACCCGGGCGGACCTCCGGTCGAGTTGTTGAACGGCGGCGAAGCGCCGAAAGTCGAAATCGTCGACGCGACGACGGTGCGCTACAGCTGGTCGAAGCCGAATGCCCGGTTCCTGGCGTCGTTGGCGCAGGCGCGAGAGCCGTACATCTATCGACCAGCGCACTATCTGCGGCAATTCCATACGAAGTATGCGAATGCGGCGGAGCTTGCGAAGAAGGTGTCTGCGGCCAAAGCCCGGTCGTGGGCCGAGCTGCACAATCGCATGGACGCGATCGACGACAACGACAATCCGGCCATGCCCACACTGCAACCGTGGTTTGCGACGACGGCTATGCCCGCCAACCGTTTCGTGTTCAAGCGCAACCCATTCTTCCACCGCGTCGATACAGCAGGGCAGCAGTTGCCCTACGTGGACGCGATCGACGTGTCGATTACGGACGGCGGCTTGGTCGCGGCGAAAGCTGCTGCGGGCGATGCCGATTTGCAGGCACGCGGGCTGTCGCTGGCCGACATCACTGTGCTTAAAGCAAACGAAGCGAAGGGCAAATACAAGGTTCTGGCTTGGCCGATCGCAAAAGGATCGCAGGTCGCACTGTACCCGAACCTGAATGCGAACGATGTGGGTTGGCGCGCGTTGATGCGCGATCAGCGCTTCCGCCGTGCGCTGGCCTTAGGCATCAATCGCCCGGATATCAACAAGGCGCTGTATTTCGGAATGGCGACCGAGGGGAACAACGCGGTGCTGAAGGCATCGCCTTTGTTCAAGCCGGATTACCTGACGGCGAATGCGGGCTACGACCCCAAGGCTGCTAACGCGCTGCTCGATCAAATCGGCTTGACGAAGCGCGGCGCGGACGGCGTGCGGTTGATGAGCGACAAGCGGCCGCTCGAACTCATCGTCGAAACTGCGGGCGAATCGAAAGATGAGGGCGACGTGCTGCAGCTGATCTCGCAGCACTACAAGGCGCTCGGCATCAAGCTCGTGATCAAGCCGTCGGATCGCACGATCATGCGCAACCGCGCTTATTCGGGCGAGGCGGTCATGACGGTGTGGTCCGGATGGGACACCGGGATTCCTACGGCCGACCTGAGCCCCGCAGAACTTGCGCCCACGCGGCAGGACACATTGATTTGGCCCAAGTGGGGCAATTATTTCGAGACGCGCGGCGAAGGCGGCGAGGCGCCGGATCTGCCGGCCGCAAAGGAGCTTCTGAAGCTGGACGCTGCGTGGAGCGGGGCGAAGAACGCCGCGGAGCGCAAGGCTGCCTGGGAACGGATGCTCGCCATTCATGCCGAACAGCAGTTTATCGTTGGGACGGTGTCGGGCGTGATGCAGCCTATCGTCGTAAGCGCGAAATTGCGGAATGTCCCGGCACAGGGCATCTTCTCATGGGACCCTGGCGCGCAGTTCGGTATGTATCGCATAGACGAGTTCTGGTTCGCCCAATGAATTTCCTTACGGGGGGATGATGCTGCGTTACGCAGCCGAGCGTCTGGTCCTGATGGCGTTTGCGCTGTTCATCATCGCAGCGCTTATCTTCCTCGTTATTCAACTGCCGCCAGGCGACTATCTGTCGAACGAGATCGTGCAATTGAAGGCGCAGGGCGACGCGAGCGGCGCCGCGAAGGCCGAGTATTTGCGCAAAGAATACAGCCTCGACCGGCCTGTGCTCGAGCAGTTCCTGATTTGGCTGGGCGTCGCCGAAGGGCCGCGCGGATTCTCCGGGCTGCTGCAAGGCGACTGGGGTTACTCGTTCGAGTTCAAGAAGCCGGTCGCCGACGTGGTCGGCTACGCATTGGGACCCACCATTCTCGTAAACGTGCTTGCGGTCTTTGCGATCTATCTCATCGCCCTGCCGCTCGGGATCGTGGCTGCGGCCAAGCAATACTCGTTGCGAGACTATGCCATTGCGGGGTTTGCTTATTTCGCTATGGCAACACCAGGCTTTCTGCTGGCGCTCGTGGTGCTCGTTTATGCAAACGCATGGTTCGGCGTCACAATCGGCGGGTTGGTCGATCCGCAATACGCCGATGCGGAGTGGTCGGCTGCGAAAGTCCAATCGCTTGTCGCGCATGTGACCATTGCCGTTATCATCATCGCGTTCTCCGGGGTCGGGGCAATGATCCGGCGCTTGCGCGCGAACTTGCTGGACGAGTTGCGCAAGCCCTATGTCGTTGCCGCGCGGGCGCGCGGGGTGAGCGAGACGCGGCTGCTGCTGCGCTATCCGGTGCGGATGGCGTTGATCCCGTTCGTCGCCGATATCGGCAATTTGTTGCCCTCGCTGGTGTCGGGATCGGTGATCGTTTCCGTCGTTCTGGGCTTGCCGACCGTGGGGCCGATTCTGGTCCGGGCGCTACAGGCACAGGACCAGTTCCTGGCGGGGTTCATACTGCTTTTCGCCGCAATTCTAACGCTTGTCGGGACGGTCGTGTCCGATCTGCTTCTTGGGCTGATCGATCCGCGCGTGCGGCTGGGGCAGGGGCTTGAGCGATGACCGCCGTCGACGACGCGACCCTAGCAAAACTTGAGCGGCCCACGTTCCTCGACCGGCTTTGGCTGAGGAAGGGTGCCTATTTTTCGTTTGTCTTTCTGGCAGTGCTCTACGCGATACTGCCGTTCGTGGATATGATCGCGCCTTACGCGCCGGAGACGCGAGACAACGACGCGCTCTACGCACCGCCGGCGGACGTCAATTGGTTTCATGACGGTGCGTTTGTCGGGCCGTTCGTCTACCGCTTGACGTCCGAGGTCGATCTCACGACGTTTTCCCGCACTTATACAGTCGATACGACACGTGTCGAAAAACTCCGATTCATATGTGACGGCGATCCCTACACCTTCTGGGGTTTGTTCGAGACGCGGTTTCACTTGGTTTGTCCGGCCGAGGGCGGTACCGGCTTCTACATATTCGGCACGGATCGGTTGGGCCGGGACATCTTTAGCCGCGTAATGTACGGGGCGCGCATCTCGCTCACGATCGGATTGCTGGGCGTTGCACTCAGTTTTGTTCTTGGTTGTTTGCTGGGCGGGATGGCCGGGTATCTGGGCGGCTGGGTCGATGCGACGGTGCTCAGGCTGATCGAACTGTTACGCGCGCTGCCCGAACTGCCGCTTTGGATGGCGCTTGCGGCCGCGCTGCCGGCCACCTGGTCGCCGGTGTGGATCTATTTCGGGATCACGCTGATCTTGGGGCTCCTCGACTGGCCGGGCCTTGCGCGCGCGGTGCGTGCAAAGGTGCTGTCGCTTCGGGAAGAGGATTACGTGGTCGCTGCCGAACTTTTGGGCGCCAGCCGCGTGCGCGTGTTGTTCCGGCACATGTTGCCCAATTTCTCAGGACATCTGATTGCGAGCGTCACGCTCGCCGTGCCCGGCATGATTTTGGGCGAAACGGCGCTTTCGTTCTTGGGACTTGGCTTGAGAGCGCCCGTGGTCAGCTGGGGCGTGCTGCTAAACGAGGCGCAGAACATCAGTGCCGTTGAGCTTTACCCCTGGCTCTTGATCCCGCTCGCGCCCGTCATTCTGGTTGTGCTGGCGTTCAATGTCCTCGGGGACGGCTTGCGCGATGCGGTTGATCCGTACTCGCATTAACTAACGCGAACGTGACTTCTGTATCCCAACGGCTGTTTGAAGCAATCTGGCGCGTTCCTATATAGGGTGGGCCCTGTTGGGGCACGGCGTTTGCTGGCGTGTTGGGTGCGATGAACGATGTAAGTAATCAGCGGGCGACCGCAGCCAGTGAGATCGAGCAAACGCTTGGGGTGGGCCGCGCGGCCAAGGCCTGGTGGCGACGCTGGTGGGTTATCGGACTTGCCGTTCTGCTGCTCGCGGTCATTCTGTGGTGGGCGCTGACGCCCGCGAAGAAGACCGAGTACGTGAAGGGCAAGGCTGAGGTTTCGACGATCCGCGCGTTGGTGACGGCCACAGGCACACTGCAACCGATCGACAAGGTCACCGTCGGCGCCGAGGTTTCGGGGCGCATGGAAGAGATTTACGTCGACTTCAACAGCCGCGTGACCAAAGGCCAAGTGATCGCGCGCATCAACACGGACGAACTGAAAGCGCGCGCCGTGCAAGCCCGCGCCAGCGTTTCGCAAGCCGAAGCGAATCTTGCAAAGGCCGAGAACGATTTGCGGCGCGCAACGTCGCTGCGCGCCAAGGGCTTTGCGTCGCAATCGATCTACGACGCGGCGCTCGCATCGCGCAACGCATTGCGGGCGACGTTGAACACCGCCCGCGCGCAAGCGGATCAAACCGAGGCCAACCTGGCGAAGGCCGCGATCCGCTCGCCGATCGACGGTATCGTGCTCGACCGGAAGATCGAGCGCGGACAAACAGTGACGGCAGGGTTCCAGACTCCCGAACTTTTCGTTATCGCGTCCGACCTCAAGAAGCTGGAACTGACGATCGACATCGACGAGGCGGACATCGGCGAGGTTCAGCTCGAACAACAGGCGACGTTCACCGTCGATGCGTATCCGGCGCAGACGTTCAATGCGAAGGTCGTCGAGCTTCGCAATGCGGCGCGCACGATCCAAAATGTCGTTACTTATCAAGGCGTACTGAGCGTTCAGAACGACAAGGGTCTCTTGAAGCCGGGCATGACGGCGACCGCCGACATCACGGTCAAGGTGGCGGAGAACGTCATGAGCGTTCCGAACGGGGCGCTGCGCTTCACGCCCGAGCAAGAGACCGAACAGACGGGAATGATCCCGCAAGCGACGACAGCGCCGGCCGATCCGATCGCGACCGGCAAGGGCAAGGTGTGGACGCTGGGCAAGGACGGCAAGCCGGCGTCGCAAGACGTCACGCTCGGCATCACCGACGGCCGGCGTACGCAAGTCACCAGCGCGAATGTGAAGACGGGCGACGAGTTCATCCTCGACGTCGCGCGCAACGGGCAGAAGTAGCGCTATGGCCGGCGCGCCGCTCATCCGCTTCGACCGCGTCTCGAAAATCTACGGCAAAGGCGAGACCGAGGTGCGGGCGCTCGACGGCGTCAGCCTTTCGATCAACGACGGCGAGTTCGTCGCGATTATGGGGCCGTCCGGATCGGGCAAGTCGACGGCCATGAACATTCTAGGATGTCTCGATACACCGACGGGCGGACAGTATTATTTCCGCGGGATCGATGTGGGAACGCTGTCCCGGTCGCAGCGCGCGCTGCTTCGGCGCAACTACATCGGCTTTGTGTTTCAGGGCTTCAATCTCTTGAAGCGCACGACGGCTCGCGAAAACCTGGAGCTGCCGTTGATATACCGCGGCGAGACCGCAGCTGCACGAAAGGCTCAAGCGCTCAAGGCGCTCGATCTCGTCGGGCTCGGCGACCGCGCGAACCACACGTCGTCCGAACTTTCCGGAGGGCAGCAGCAGCGCGTCGCGATCGCGCGCGCGCTGGTTACGGAGCCGGCGGTGATCTTTGCGGACGAACCGACCGGCAATTTGGATACCTCGCGCAGTCACGAGATCATGAAGCTGCTGGAAGATCTGAATACACGGCGTAAGATGACGATCGTGCTCGTTACGCATGAGGAAGACATTGCCGCTTACGCGAAGCGGCAGATACGTTTCCGCGACGGCAAGATCGCCTCGGATACGCTGGCGCAAAAGGCCGCGCAATGATTTGGACGACGCTGCAACTTGCTTGGCGGGAGTTGAGGGCGAACCTCTTGCGGTCGCTGCTGACGACACTCGGCATCATTGTCGGTGTCGCCGCGGTCGTGACGGTCGTGACGTTAGGCCAAGGCCTAACGCAGAAAGTGACCGCCGATATCGCGTCGATGGGGCGAAACCTTCTCTTCGTCGTTCCGTTCACGCCGCAACGTGCAGGGCCCGCGACGCCGCAGACGCCGTTCAAGATGGACGACGCGCATGCGATCGAGCGCGAGATTCAGGGCGTCTTGGCCGTCGCACCGTCGACCATCAAGCAGACGCAAGCCGTCTATGGTTCGAACAACTGGCAAGTCGCAATCAACGGCACGACGAACGCGTACCTGACCGTGCGCGAGTGGGGGATCGCGCTCGGGCGGCCGTTCAGCGAGAGCGAAGAGCGCGGGGGCCGCGCGGTTTGCATCCTTGGGCAAACGCCGCGCAAGGAGTTGTTCGGGCAACAAAACCCACTCGGCGCCTCCATCCGGCTCGGGCAAACGACATCGTGCGAAGTCATCGCGGTTTTGGCGGCGAAGGGGCAATCCACGTTCGGGCAGGACCAGGACGACACAATCCTGATGCCGATCACGGCCGTGCAGCGGCGTATGACCGGCAACGATGACGTGCAGCAGATTCAGCTCTCAGCCGTGAGTGCCGAGCAGGTCAAGCCGGTGCAGGACGCGATTGCTACTCTGCTTCGCGAGCGCCGGCGCATCCGTGCGGGCGAGCAGGACAATTTCTTCATTCGCGATTTGCAGTCGGTGTCGAGCCTCGTTGACTCGACCGCCGCCCTGTTGACGGCAGGGTTATCTGCGGTTGCGGCAATCAGTTTGCTCGTGGGCGGGATCGGCATCATGAACATCATGCTCGTCTCGGTCACGGAGCGAACGCGCGAGATCGGCATTCGGCTCGCGATCGGCGCACTCGAGCGCGACGTGCTGCTGCAGTTCTTGATCGAGGCCGTTCTGCTGTCGTGCGTCGGCGGGCTGATCGGCGCAGGGATCGGGCTCGCGGGATCGGCTGCGATCGCCTACGCGATCGGCGTGCCGTTCGTGCTGAGTCCGTGGGTCGTCGTGGTCGCGTTCGCATTTTCGGCCGCGGTCGGGATCGTCTTCGGATTCTTTCCCGCACGGCGAGCAGCGGGCCTCGATCCGATCGAGGCCCTGCGCTACGAGTAGCCGTTAGTACCGCAGGCTCAGCACCAGGCGGACATCGCGCCCCGCCATAACCACCTCGTCCTTGTTGAAGGCGACGTGGTTGCGAATTTCCTCGTCAGTCAGGTTACGGCCGATCAAGCTCAAATTGACTTCAGTGCCGTCCTGCGTTTGTGCCGCGTGCCAGGTGATACCGGCGTCGAGCCTCGTGTAGCCTTCGGTCGGCGTTTCGTTGGCCGCGATGTCCTTTTGGTCGAAAGCGTGCGTCACCTTCGCGTAGGCGTCGATTACGGACCCTTCAAAGCGCAGACCGCCGCCAAGACGCCATGGCGGTATTCGGGGCACGTTGCCGCCGACGTCGAACTCCGCCTCGACGGCATCTGCCATGAGGTCGAGCGTGAGTTCGCCGTCTTCGAGCTGAGCGACCTGAATGGCGGCTTGAAACTCGCCGCCCAGAAACGTCGCATCGCGCTGTAGGTAGAGAAGCTCAGCAAATTCAGCGCTCGCATCGGGGAAGAACACGCCCGCTTCGTCGTACGAGTTGCCGGTCAGTTGGCCGTAGACGAAGCCCTCGAACGTCGTGTGGAACAAGGTCAGTTCGGCCGACATTCGCGGCAAGTTGAGGCGTGCGTTCGCTTCAAAGTTAAGCGCCGCTTCGCGGCTGAGCCCGGGATCACCGATTTCGAAGGTGCCGGTCGCTTCATGCGGGCCTCTGGCGAAGAGTTCGACCTGGTTCGGTGCGCGTTCCGCATAGAAGAGCGCGAGGCCGAATGTCAGCTCCTCCGTTGCCCGGTAGACCGCACCGGCGCTGGCGCTGAACGGTTCGAATTCGCGGCGCGTGACGATGTCGGATATCGGCGTGCCTTCGACATCGGTCATTTCATACCGGGCGCCGAATTCGAGCGTGACGCGTTCGCCAAGCGGCGCTTCCGCAAAGCCGTAGATGCCGAGGGAGTCCGTGACGGCAGGCCGTAGGAAATCTTCGGCTTCGCCAAGGCCCGAGAACTCGCGGTTCTGGACTTGGACGCCGAGCGCCGCTGCGGAGAACGGGCCGAAGGCTCCGGCAACAAGCTCGCTTCGAATTTCGTACTGGTCGTCGAGGAACGTCGACGCCACGCCTACGCCTTCGACGACTTCATCATGGGTGTAGTTCGATATGCCGGCATTCACGCGAAACGCCGTGAACCCGGGCAACGGGTCGCGCCATTCGGCCGCGAACAGGCCTTTGTCCTGCTGCATGTCGATGGACGCGTCTTCGCCGGGAATGCCGTATTCGCTTTCAAACCGGACATAGGCGGCGCCGATGTAACCGGACGACCCGATGAAAGAGCCGCCGGCCGAGTACCCCAAGCCGTCGGCGGCGGTGTTTGTCATGACGCCCGGTGCGATCGGAATGTCGTAGTCGCCGCGGTCTTGCTTTACGCCGTCGAGATGCCAGGCGAAGTTGCCGATGTTTCCGTTCACGAGCGCCGATATCTCCGACGACTCGTCGACCGAGCCCACAGCGAAATGTATGTCGCCGAAGAAGGGGCGGGTGCCTATGCGGGTCGGGATGCGTTCGTTCAAGGCGTTCACGACACCGCCGATTGCTTGGCTGCCATAGCGCAGCGTGGCCGGACCGCGAACGATTTCGACGCGCTGGAGCGCCAGAGGATCGATGGGAATGCCATGGTCGGGGCTTAGGTCCGAGACGTCGAAGCTGCCGAGCCCGTTCTCGAGAACGCGCACGCGGCTGGCATCGAAGCCGCGAATGATCGGCCGGCCTGCACCGGCCGCAAACGTCGTCGAGTTCACGCCGGAAATGCTCGACAACGTATCGGCAATGTTGAGGCCGCCGTTTTGCGCGAGTTCTTGCCGGTTCGCCGTGCCGGCCAACGTTGCGAACTGGTCGCGCGACTTTGAGAAAGGCGATGCGGTCACGACCACCTTCTCGACGGGTTCTTCGGCTGCGGGCTTTAAGTCCTGGGCCGTTGCGGGAAGGGCTGCAAACGTAGCGATCGCTGTAAGACCGCGAAAGAAACGATATGACATTTTGGAAAGACTCCGACTCGAACGAACATTGGCGACGCTTCCGTGGACGCGCGTGGGCGCGGCGTTGGTTGCGTTCAGCCGCTAAGGCTTCGTGTCAGAGGATGGGTGGCGCTCGGCTTCGCCAAGTCGCGGCAAAGCGTTCGGGAAAGACCGTTCGCTCGTCGCGCGTAGCTTGGGTTGCGCGCGACAGCGGTGGAACCGTTGTGGTCGCCACCGCGGCAAGACCGGCACCGCAGATCGAAGACGCATGCCAAAGCGGACAGTCGGCTTCGTTGTGACCCGGTTTCGGCGAGCCCCCGCCGTGCGAGTCGACGGCTTGCTCGAGTGCGCCGGATGCGCTGGCGACGTGGATGTGGCCGCGCAGAATCGAAGTTTGGAAAACGAATGCGGCCAGGAGCAACGCGAGCAGAATCCGCATGCGGCTGTTGTGCCGCATGCCGTCTCTCAAGGATTTCAGCCCGCTCCCCGTCATGGGAGAAAGTTACACGTCAACCGGCTGCGCCGCAACGGCGCCCTTTTTAGGGGCGCTTCGGGGGTGCTGGTGGCGTCGGTTGTGCCGGCGACGCGGGTTGCGCAGGCGCTTGGGCACCCTGGTTCAAAACCTTGAACTCGCCCGAGCCCATAACTTCTTGGTTAAGCGAGCCCGAGTAAGAACCGACCGTCACGTTGCCTGAACCCGCGATTTCTACGTGCGGATTGACGGCGTGCCCCTTGAACATGACGTCGCCGGAGCCTGCGATTTCGACCGAGAACGAAGGCGCATTGCCGCCTTCGACCAGCACGCCACCGGAGCCTGCGATCTCAATATCGATCGGGCCATTGACTTGGGCGACACGAATGTCGCCCGAGCCCGCGACTTCGGCGTTGAGCCCGCCGGCCAACGGTCCAATGACAACATCGCCGCCGCCGGCAATTTCGATTTCCGCCGACTGCGCGGAGGCGGCAGAGAAGTTCCCCGAACCGGCAACTTCGATTTCGAGTGTCTCCTTCACGGCGCCGAGTTCGATGCGGCCGGATCCCGCGATCCCGACATTGGCGCGCTGGACGCGACCGAAGCGCGCCTGCACAGCATGGCCCTCAATGCGCAACGGCGCATCGATGTCGCCGGCATTGATCTGGCCGATCATGCCGTCGATGTCGTATGGCGTGCCAACCGGCGCGACAATGCGTACGCGCAGGTCTTGGGCCTTGCGGTCGCGCGACATCAGGTTGAACAGATTCCATGGGAACCAAGCTTCTTCTTCGTCGCTGTCCAGACGGAGGATCAGTTCGTCGCCAATCGTGCGAACGTGGAGTTCCTTCATCGTGTCCGGCTTGCCGCTCGCCTGAACGCGAACCGGGCCGGGTTGCGGCACCGTCACGAGTTCGACTTGCGCCACCAAGTCATCCAATCGGACGCGACGCACCGTGTAGCTTTGGTCGATCGGTCCGCCCTTTCCGGTAACGGCCGGACCGGTTGCCAATAGATTGGTCAAGCCCGCCAGAGCGGGGACACCTATGGCGCCTTGAACTTGGGTTAACGTCGCAAGGCCACCGACGCCGACAGCGATGCTGGCGACGCCCAATTTGGCGATGAAGCTCATGAGGTTATCGTCCTGTAAACGGCAGCGATTGCGCCCCGCTGCTCAATGGTTGGGCTTGCAGCACCGATGCAGGCTGTGGGGCCTTCAGGTCCGCAAAGATGATTAAGCCGGAGAGCCCGATGAGTCCGACGCCAGAAGCCACCGCCAGGGCGGTGGCCAACGCAAACTTCACGATCAAGCTGGTCATAGGTGCTCCCCATGAGTAATCAGATCATAGTGTGAAGTGTATAATAGGTCGGACGCCTGGATTCAAGGGGGTGTCGGTCAGTCTCAGAACTCCGTGGCGCTTTTGCCGCGCAGCAAGCGTCCAAGTTCCGCAACACGGCCGGAATCCAAGTACTCTTCAAGCCGGGCGATCCGACCGTCCTTGACCTCCACGACGATACAGGCGGGCATTGAGAAAGGGCCCCCGGCTGTCGTTGCTTCCAGCGTGTGCTGCTGGAGGAAGCCGCCTGGGATCGCCACGCGGCGGTGAACCCGGTAGCGGCGGTTCGGAAGATTGCGAGCCA